>DATIMU010000478.1:0-4402 GCA_035475015.1 Acetobacteraceae bacterium | reverse complement strand
TCGATGGTCCGCCTCGTCGGCTCGTTCCACGAGGGCGTGTCGCGCTTGTCGAGCACGTCGTAGCCGGGAAAGCGCTCAGCCATCGCGCTCCTCCAGCAGATCGAGTGCCGCGAGCCCGACAAGCGCGAGGCCGGTGAAACTCGGCGGCGCCGGCAGCGGCGGACCGTTCAGCACGGTCTGGCTCCAGTTGCGCCAGCCGCCCATGTTCCGATGCACGCCGTACGCATGGAAACCAACGCCCGCGAAGCCGAGCCCCTGTACCAACCGCAACAGCAGCCGCGCGAACCGCCACCGAGGTCGGGCCGGCCGCGTCGCCGCGACGGCGGCCATCGCCGCCGCCGCGGCCGGCGGCAATGAGACCGGGAGGAACATGAAGGGATCGTGGTACGCGCCACGGAAATGCAGCAGCCCGACCTCGCCGACGGTGCCCATCATGCCGACGGCGGAGGCGCCCGCCAGCGCCCGGCCGGCGGGGAGGCCGAGCAATCGCGGCACGGCACCGGGCGTCGTATCGCGCACGCGCTCCGCCGCGCGGCCGAACAAGCCGGCGAGCAGCAGCGCGAAAGGCGCCCCGACCGGCGCGCTGTAGAATAGGTTCTCGAACGAGAAGCCGCCCTCCCGCTTGCCCACGTTGTAGAGGTGGAACCCGGTGCCGGCCAGGCCGGTCAAGGCGGCCAGCGCATAGATCCCGTCCCGCACCGGATGCGATCGGTCCGCGCGGTCGTTACCGCCGTGCACGCTCGCCGCCAGCGTCAGGCTTGACGCAACCAGCGGGACATACATCGCGCGATTGAAGAACATCCCGCGATAATGCTCGACGGCGCTATCGGCCAGGACGGCGGTGGACAGCAGCGCGCAACCACGGTTGAGCCGACGCGCGGCGCGCGTCGAGAGCACCTGAACGGCCGGCGTGGATTTCTCGGAGCGGGAAGGGATCGGAAGCGCGTCGGGCAGACCGGGTAGCCGTCGGTTCTCTCGCAGCTTGGCCGCGCGCATTCCATCCTCCGCCGACTCGTGGTTCCGCGTCTCGCGACTGCTAACGCCGGGAACGTGCGACATGGCCGGGCGGGTTGCCGTCACGAATAGCTGATGCGCCGCTGGCGTGCGCGCCGCCAAGCCGGAACCGCCGAGCGCCGCCGCACGTTCCAGGATCGCGAAATCCGCAGTCAACTGCGCACGCCCAGCGCGAAGCCGAGGAATGGCGGACGTCATCGCCTGTCCGGATTGTGCCGCCATACAGCGCCTCCCCGATCTGCGCCGGGGTGGTCTGGTGGAGTGCCGGCGCTGCGGCTCGACGCTGGAGCGCTCGAACGGCCGCAGCCTGGATGCGGCACTGGCCTGCGCCATCGCGACGCTGCTTCTACTGTTCCCCGCCAACCTGCTGCCGCTGATGAGCGTCTCCTTCCTCGGCACCGAGCACGCGAGCCAGCTCGGCGCCGGGGTCGTCATCATGTGGCAGCAGCATTTCATGCTGATTGCGATCGTGGTGGCGGCGCAAGCCGTGGTGCTGCCGTTCTTTCGCTTCGGCCTGCTCGCGTCCGTGCTCGCCGCGCTGCGCTTCGGGCGGCCGGGCCCCTGGGTCGGCATGGCTTTCCGTTGGTCGGAGCGACTGGATCTCTGGGCCATGCCCGACGTGTTCCTCATCGGGCTGTTCGTCGGCTACGGCCGGGTCCGCCATTCGCTGCCGGTGCAGATCGAGGCCGGCGGCTGGTGCATCATCGGCGCCGCATTCCTCACGATGGTGACGCGGGCGAGCCTCGATCGGCGAACGATCTGGCGCCGGATCGAGCCACCCCAGGCGGTGTCGCCGACGGGGCTCGCCTGCACCAGCTGCGATCTCGTCAGCGACCAGCATGAACCCGGCGCGCGCTGCCCGCGCTGTCGCGCCCGACTGTGGCCGCGCAAGCCGTTCTCCATCATGCGGACCGCCGCCCTGCTCGCCACCGGCTACCTGCTCTATCCGGTCGCCAACATCTACCCCATGAGCATCGCGATCCAGCTCGGCAGCCCCAAGCCGCACACCATCTTCGATGGCGTGCAGGAGCTCATCGGCGCGAACCTTTGGCCGCTGGCGGCGATCATCTTCATGACCAGCATCGGGATTCCGATGCTGAAACTGATCGGCCTCACCTGGCTGTGCATCTCGGTGCGGCGGAAATCGCGCTGGGC
This sequence comes from Acetobacteraceae bacterium, assembly GCA_035475015.1. Classification (GTDB taxonomy): domain Bacteria; phylum Pseudomonadota; class Alphaproteobacteria; order Acetobacterales; family Acetobacteraceae; genus JAFKFI01. The sequence continues at coordinate 2,233 of DATIMU010000478.1, read as the reverse complement.
GCTGCGCACCAAGACGCGAGTGTATCGGATCATCCATGAGATCGGCCGCTGGTCCAACGTCGACATCTACACCATCGTGGTGTTCCTGCCGCTCATGCAGTTCGGCCAGTTCGTCTCCATTCGCACCGCGACCGGCGCGGCCGCCTTCCTTACGGTCGTCGTCGTCAGCATGATCGCCGCGCGCTGGTTCGATCCGCGACTGATGTGGGACGCCGCGGGAGAGCCGCGATGAGCGACCAGCAACAGCCGCCCGAGGCGAAATACAACAAGAGCTGGTGGCCCGGCTGGATCTGGGCGGTGCCGATCGCGGCACTCGCGATCGTCGCGTGGCTCGGCTTCCGCTATTTCGCCAGCCAGGGGCCATCGGTAACCGTCACGTTTGAAACCGCCGGCGGGGTCAAGCCGAGCGACACCAAGGTCAAATACAAGGACATGGTGGTGGGCGAGGTCGAAACGGTCACGCTCAAGCCCGACCTGAGCCATGTCGACGTCACGCTGCGGCTCAACTCCGACATGAGCGGCCATCTCGGCCCGGACACGCGGTTCTGGATCGAGGGAGAGAATGTCAGTCTGGCCAATCTCTCCTCGATCAAGACGCTGGTGTCCGGCCCGTTCATCGGCGTCGACCCGCGACCGGGCAAGCAAACCGACCATTTCCAGGGCCTGCATCAGCCGCCCGTGCTGAAGGCCGAGCCACCCGGCACGCGCTTCACGCTGCACGCCGACCGGCTGCGCTCGGTGTCGCGCGGTTCGCCGATCTACTATCTCGATCTGCAGGTCGGCGAGGTGCAGGGCTACCAGCTCGCGAAGGACAAGCGCGGCTTCGACGTGTACGCGTTCGTCCAGGCGCCGTTCGACAAATTGGTCCACACCGGCAGCCACTTCTGGAACGCGAGCGCCGTGCAGCTCTCCACCCAGGGGAACGGCCCCAGCCTGCACGTCCAATCGCTGCCCGCCCTGTTCGAGGGCGCGATCGCCTTCAACACGCCGGACGGCACGCAAGCCGGCGACCAGGCCGGGGAGAGTACCGATTTCACGCTGTATGACGGCAAGGACGCGGCCGACAATGCGCCCGATGCAACGGACGTCCCCTACCGCGTGACGTTCACCGGACAATCCGGCGGCCTCGCCGTCGGGGCACCCGTCATGCTCGACGGCAACCGGGTCGGCACCGTCCGCGACAGCGCGCTGCAATACAAGCCGGGCACCGGCACGCTCGACACGCGGGCGACCATCGCGCTCGACCCGAAGCAGATCCAGCCGGAGGCCAACGCCTCGGGACATTCGCGCGACGCAATGGACGCCATGATGCGCAATCTGATCGAGCACGGGCTGCGCGCCGATCTCGGCAAGACGACGCCGCTGGTCGGCGGGACGATGGTTTCGTTGCGCTTCGTCCCCGGTGCCAAGTCCGCGACGCTCGGCGGCGGCACGCCGCCGGAGATCCCCACCGGCTCCGGCGCCGACATCGACGCCATCATGGCCAAGGCCGGCGACGTGATGGACAAGATAGACCGGCTGCCGCTGCCCGAGATCGCCGACGACATCCATCAGGCGACGCAGAAGCTAGCTGCTCTCAGCCAATCGCCGGAACTCGCGGAGAGCCTGCGCAATCTCGATCACTCGGTGGCGAATATCGACCACGTAACGGCGCAGGCGCGATCGGACGTCGGGCCGATCCTCGCGGAGATCCGGCGGACCGCCCGCGAGGCGCAACAGACGCTGGCCTCGGCGCAAACCGTCATGGGCGGCGGCACGCAAGCGAGCGAGGCGCCCGGCAGCGCGGGCCTGCCCAGCACGCTGTACGAACTGAAGCGCGCCGCCCGATCGCTGCGCGAACTCTCCGACTATCTCGACCGACATCCCGAGGCGCTGCTGCGGGGCAAGGGCAACGGCGAATGATGCGACTGTGCTGTCTGGCGTTGCTGTTCCTGCTGGCGGCCTGCGGCAACTCGCCGCCCTCGCGCTTCTACACGCTGGACCCGACGGGTGCCGGGAGCAGCGGCGTCGTGCGGGCGAAGGGAGCCGTCGCGGTCGGGCAAATCACGCTGCCCGCCGAATTGGACCGACTCTCCCTCGTCACCCGCGAGGGCGCCAACCGGATCGCGGTGTCCGACCAGGATCGCTGGGCCGCACCCCTCGACGGCATGATCCGCCGCGTGCTGGCCACCGATCTGTCGCGCCGCCTGCCCGCCGGCGCGGTGGTGGCCCCCGGCGATCCCGTCCCGCCCGG
>DATIMU010000477.1:0-2181 GCA_035475015.1 Acetobacteraceae bacterium | reverse complement strand
ATCAGGACGCGCGCTTCCTGCTGGTCTCGACGCCCTCGGGGCTGACGCTGGCGCCGGAAGGCGGCCAGCACCAATCCATAAACACGCCGCTGATCGGCATGGCGGCGGACCGGCTGGCGAGCTTCGAGCCGACCCATGTGGACGAGCTGGCGATCCTGCTGCGCCACGCCTTCGACCACATGCAGAAGCCGGACGGCTCGGCGGTCTGGCTGCGCCTCTCCACGCGGCAACTGCCGCAGCCGGAGCGCACGCTCGACCCGGCCGCCGTGATCGCCGGCGCGCACTGGATCGTGCCGCCGGCCGATGGCGCGCCGATCGCCGTCGCGTATCAGGGGCCGGTCGCGCCGGAGGCGGAAGCGGCGTTCGCCACCCTGCGCGAGGAGGAGCCGCGCGCCGGGCTGCTGGCGATCACCAGCCCCGACCGGCTGCACGCCGGCTGGACCGCATCGCTGCGCCAGCGCCGCAACGGATCAGGCGCCGTGCCGTCGCATATCGAGCGGATGCTGGCGCCGCTCGCACCCGGCGCGGCGCTGGTCACGGTGCTCGACGGCCATCCCGCCAGCCACGCCTGGCTCGGCGCGGTGCGCGGCCAGCGCGTCATCCCGCTCGGCCCCGATCGCTTCGGCCAGAGCGGCGATATTCCCGACCTCTACCGGGAATACGGCATCGACACCGACGCGATACTCGACGCCTGCGCCCAGGCATTGCTGTAACGGCCCGCGGGAATAAATCGCGGCTTCAGGCGTTCGACTTGGGCAATGACGTGAACTGCCTGGAGTCCAACGGATGAAACAAAGCGCGGCCACCACCCTCGTTCTTCTTCTCGCGCTGCTCGCGGGCTGCGCGCAATCGGCGCCGCGAGCCGACGTCACGCCGATCGCGCCGCCGGCCGCGGCGGGCGGTGGGGGTGGCGGCGGTGGCGGCGGCTACTAAGGAGAAATTCATGCGCCGCATCGCCATTCGAGCGCTCGGCTTCGCCGGATTGCTGCTGGTGGCGGCCTGCGCCGCCCAATCGGGCACGCCTGCGCCTACGACGGCAACGACAGGCGCGCCCGCCGAGCGCGCCCCGTTGCCGGCGTCCACCACCGGCTCCTACTGAGCGTCGCTTCTATCCGCGCCCGGCGAACGGCATCTTGTCGGCGGCGACCATCAGGAACTGAATGTTGGCGTCGCGCGGCAGATTGGCCATGAGCAGCACGGAGCGGGCGACGCTCTCGGCGTCCATGCGTGGCTCGACCATAATGGTCCCGTTGGGCTGCATCACGCCGTTCGCCATCCGTGCCGTCATCGGTGTTGCGGCATTGCCGATGTCGATCTGCCCGCACTGGATGTCGAACGCCCGCCCGTCCAGCGAGATTGCCTTTGTCAGCCCCGTCACCGCGTGTTTGGTCGAGGTGTAGGCGGCGGAGCCGGGGCGCGGCACATGCGCCGAGATCGAGCCGTTGTTGATGATCCGCCCGCCCTTCGGCGACTGGTCGCGCATCATGCGGAACGCGGCATTGGCGCACAGGAACATGCCGTTGAGGTTCACCGAGACGACGTGCGTCCACTGCTCGAAGGTGAAATCGCCGAAATTGGTCGTCGGCACGTTGCCGCCGGCGTTGTTGAACAGCACGTCGAGCCGGCCGAATTTTTCCTGGACGGCGGCGTACAGCGCCGCCACCGCATCGGGCTTGGTGACGTCGGTGGGGACGATCAGGGACTTGCCAGCCTTGGCCATCGAGGCGGTCTCGTCCAGCGGTTCCCGACGGCGTCCGGCGAGCGCCACGGCATAGCCGTCGTCAAGCAGCGCGAGCGCCGCCGCGCGTCCTACGCCGCTGCCGGCGCCGGTGATGATTGCGATGCGTTCGGCCATGTTCGATTCCCCCCAAGGATCGCGCGCGACTGGCTTCGCGTGCCGGAGCCGCATTCTGGCCCGTCACGCGCGGGCGGTCCATCGGCCTGCTCAGGACGCCGCGTACACCGGCGCGGGCGGCGGGTCCGGCGGGATCGGAATAGTCGGCGGTGGCTCCTCGATCGGCACCGGCTCGTCCGGGTCGGGCCCTGGAGGATGCGGCCCCGGCGGCGGCGGTGCGGGCGGATCGCTGAGAGTGAGTTGTCGCATGGCGAGAACCTCCAACCCAGGCAACTCCTCCGTCCCGGTTCGGTTGCAGCCCGCGTGATTGACCTCTTGCAGGGTCG
>DATIMU010000476.1:0-11842 GCA_035475015.1 Acetobacteraceae bacterium | reverse complement strand
GTCTCCAGGATATTGAGCAGCTGGCGCTTGTATTCATGGATGCGCTTGATCTGCACGTCGAACAGCGCGGCGGGATCGACGACGATGTCGAGCTGCTCGCGGATCAGCGCCGTCAGGACCACCTTGTTCGCCCGCCGCGTGCTGGCGAAACGCTGCTGAAACGCGGCGTCGCCGGCAAGCGGCCGCAGCGCTTCCAGCGCCGCCTCGTCATCGAGCACGCGCGCGCCGACCGTGTCCACCAGCAATTCCGTCAGGCCGACATTCGCCTGATGCAGCCAGCGGCGGAAGGTGATGCCGTTGGTCTTGTTGACGATGCGGCCTGGAAACAGCGTGTGAAGGTCGCTGAACACGGTCTCGCGCATCAGGTCGGTGTGCAGCGCCGAGACCCCGTTCACGCCGTGCGATCCGACGAAGGCGAGATTGCCCATGCGCACCGCGCGGCCGTGATACTCGTCGATCAGCGACACGCTGGACAGCAGGCGGTGATCGTCGGGGAACGCGGCCCGCACCCGCGCGAGATGCCGCGCGTTGATGAGGTAGATGATCTGCATGTGACGCGGCAGTAGCTGCTCCATCACCGGCACCGGCCAGCGCTCCAGCGCCTCGGGCAGCAGGGTGTGGTTAGTATAGCAGAACGTACCCTGGGTGATGCGCCACGCCTCGTCCCAGGGTACATGATGCAGGTCGATCAGAATTCGCATCAGCTCGGGAATGGCGATGGCGGGATGCGTGTCGTTGAGCTGGATGGCCGCCTTGTCGGGCAGGCTGGAGAGATCCTTGAAAGCGCGAATGTGGCGCCGGACCAGATCCTGCAGCGAGGCGGAGGCGAAGAAATACTCTTGCCGCAGCCGTAGCTCCTGTCCAGCGGGCGTCGCGTCGCTCGGGTAGAGCACCTTGGTGATCGCCTCGGCCCGCACCCGCTCGGTGAGCGCGCCGACGTGGTCGCCGCGATTGAAGGTGTCGAGCCGCAGCGGGTCGGCGGGGCGGGCGGACCACAGGCGCAGCGTGTTCACCCGCCGGCCGCGCCAGCCGACCACCGGGGTATCGTAGGCCAGCGCCTCGACGACCTCCGCCGGCCGCCATGCATAGCCGGAAGCGCCGTCCTCGCCACGGACTTCCTCGACCGAGCCGCCGAAGCCGATGTCGTAGACCAGCTCCGCGCGCTCGAATTCCCAAGGATTGCCGAGCGATAGCCACTCCTCAGGGTATTCCTGCTGCCAGCCATCCTTCACGACTTGCTGGAATAGGCCGTGATCGTAGCGGATGCCGTAGCCATGCGCCGGCACGCCTACCGAGGCCATGCTCTCCATGAAGCAGGCGGCCAGCCGTCCGAGGCCGCCATTGCCGAGCGCCGCGTCCGGCTCCAGCACGCGCAGTGCATCGAGGTCCACGTCGAGCGAGCGTAGCGCGGCGCGCACGGTGGCGGTCAGGCCGAGATTGTTGAGCACGTCGAACAGCAACCGGCCGACGAGGAATTCGAGCGACAGGTAATAGACCCGCTTGGATTTCTGCTGGTAGGCAAGATTGGTGCTGGCCATCCAGCGATCCACCACCCGGTCGCGCACCGCCAGCGCGGTCGCCACGAACCAGTCCCGGTCGGTCGCCACAACCCGCGCCTTCCCGACGTGATAGTTCAGCTTGTCCAGGATGCTGGTTCGCAACGCCTTGACCCAGGCAATATCGGGGACCGCTTCGTCCGTGCCTTGGGAATGATCGGGCGATGCCCCAGTCTTGGTTCTCGGGTCGAAATCCACCGGCTGGCCTCTCCTTTCACGCATCGCTATCCGCCGCTCCGGCGTCAGGCGATGGTCATAATGAGGTTCAAGCGATCCATACAAGGATAGGTTGAGCGGGATTGGTAAAAATCCCGTTCGAGTATGCTGCATTCCCGGCGCCCGGCCGTGGCGCCCGCGTGGGAGTTGTGGCATCAGCGATCCCGCCGTCGCCCGTCGCGTCGGCCGAATCGTATCGAGCATCAGGCAGCCCTAACTGACCGCGAGCGACCTGTCCATTGCCGCCGACCTGATCGCCGTCGTGGTGAGCGTCACCGGGGGCGAGCCTCTGGTGCTGACCATCGCCGGCGCCCGGGCGCTGCCGTCGGGGCCGTTCGAGTCCGGGCACCGCTCCCTCCAAGGCGGCTTGCGTGCCTGGGTCGAGCAGCAGACCCACCACCCGGTCGGCTATGTCGAGCAACTCTACACCTTTGCCGATCGCGGCCGCACCGATGCCGCCGCCCGGGTCATCTCGATCAGCTATCTCGGCCTGACCCGCCAAGCTCGGCCGGGCGGCGAGGCGGCGGCGAGCTGGCAGAGCTGGTATCGCTATTTCCCCTGGGAGGATCACCGGGCCGGGCCGCCCGCCGCCGTGCAGCGGCTGATCGCGCCGGCGCTGCGCAGCTGGGCCGGAGCGGCCCCGAGCCCGGCGACCCGGCGCGAGCGACGCCTGCGGGCCGGGGTGAATTTCGGCCTGGACGGGCACGCCTGGAACGAGGAGCTGGTGCTGCAGCGCTATGAGCTGCTGTACGAGGTCGGCGTCGTGGTCGAGGCGACGCGTGGCTCCGACCGGCCCTGCGCGATGCCGGCGCCGGGCGAGCCGATGCTGCACGACCATCGCCGCATCCTCGCCACCGGCATCGCGCGGCTGCGCGCCAAGATCAAGTATCGCCCGGTGGTGTTCGAGCTGATGCCGCCGAGCTTTACCCTGTTGCAGCTGCAGCAATCGGTCGAGGCGCTGGCCGGCCAGCGGATGCACAAGCAGAATTTTCGCCGCCTCATCGAGCAGCAGGAACTCGTCGAGGAGACCGGACGCATCGCCACCGAGACCGGCGGCCGCCCCGCTAAGCTGTTCCGCTTCCGCCGCGCGGTGCAACAGGAGCGCGCCTTCGCCGGCACCAAGCTGCCGGTGACGCGCGACCCGTAAAGGGCAATTCAACGACTGGCTTGACACCGGCGCGGGTTATGCTCAACTCCAGCATATGTGGTGGCAGGGACCGCCTCTTTTTGGCACCTGGAAATGCTCGATATGAGCATAAGGAGCGGCACGATGGGTATGTCCGAACTCGTCTCGCGTACCGCCTATCTCTACGATCGGGTGAGCGGCTTCATCCCGCCGGTGGAGTGGCCGGTGTTCGCCGAGGACATCGAGGCGATCCTGGCGCTCAAGCGCGAGCGCAACGCGGTGATCCTCGCGCACAATTACCAGACGCCCGAGATTTTCCATTGTGTCGCCGACATCGTGGGCGACAGCCTGGCACTGGCGCGCGAGGCGATGCGCGCCGAGGCCGATGTGATCGTGCTGGCCGGCGTGCATTTCATGGCCGAGACGGCGAAGCTGCTCAATCCCGACAAGACTGTGCTGATCCCCGACACGCGCGCCGGCTGCTCGCTCGCGGAATCGATCACCGCCGCCGACGTGCGGTTGATGCGCGACCGCTACCCAGGCGTGCCGGTGGTAACATATGTAAATACCTCGGCGGCGGTGAAGGCAGAGTCCGATATCTGCTGCACCTCCGGCAACGCTCGCAAGGTGATCGAATCGCTCGGCGTCGAGCGCGTCATCATGCTGCCCGACGAATACCTGGCACGGAATGTCGCGACCGAGACCGGCGTGAAGATCATCGCCTGGGCCGGACATTGCGAGGTACACGAAAGATTTACCGCGGAAGAGGTGCGCACGCTGCGTGCCGAGAACCCCGGTGTGGTGGTTCTGGCGCATCCCGAATGCCCCCCCGAGGTCGTCGCGGAGGCGGATTTCGCAGGCTCGACCGCGGCGATGGCCGACTACGTGACGAACCGCAAGCCGCCGCGCGTGGTGCTGCTGACCGAGTGCTCGATGAGCGACAACATCGCGCTCAAGAATCCCGACGTGTCCTTCGTACGCCCTTGCAACCTTTGTCCGCACATGAAGCGCATCACCCTGCCGAACATCCGCACGGCGTTGGAGGAAATGCGGCACGAGGTCACGATCGACCCCGAGGTCGCGGATCGCGCGCGGCTTGCCGTCGAGCGCATGTTGGCGGTGTGAGACGCGGGCGATGCGCGATCTGATCGGTTGCCCGGTCATCATCGGCGGCGGGCTCGCCGGGCTGATGATTGCCCTGCATCTCGCGCCGGAGCCGGTGGTTGTGCTGTCGAAGGCGCCGCTCGGCGCGGAGGCGTCGAGCGCATGGTCGCAGGGCGGCGTCGCCGCCGCGATCGGCGCCGACGACGATCCTGGCCTGCATTGCGCCGACACGCTCGCGGCGGGCAACGGGATGGTCGACGAAGACGCCGCACGCCGTATTGTCGCCGCCGCGCCGGCGGTGATCGATGAGCTGATCCGGCGTGGCGTGCACTTCGATCGTGGGGCAGACGGCACGTTGCTCCTGGGCCGCGAGGCCGCGCACAGCCGGCGCCGCATCATCCACGCGACGGGAGACGGCACGGGGCGCGAGATCATGCGCGCTCTCGTCGCAGCGGTGCGCGCAACGCCGTCCGTGACGATCCACGAGGGGGTCGAGGCGCGGCGCCTGATCGTGACCGACAACGCCGTCGCCGGCGTGCTCGCGGCAGGCCCTGCCGGGCCGGTGCTGTTGCCCACCGGGCGCGTGGTGATCGCGACGGGCGGCATCGGCGGGCTATTTCTCCATACCACCAACCCGCGCGGCTGTTTCGGCCAGGGTCTTGCGCTGGCCGCGCGCGCCGGCGCGGAGCTCGCGGATCTGGAATTCGTGCAGTTCCACCCCACGGCGCTGGCGCCGAGCCGTGCGGCGCGCGGCGAGCCGCTGCCGCTCATCAGCGAGGCGGTGCGCGGCGAGGGCGCGGTGCTGGTTGACGAACGCGGCGAGCGGTTCATGGCCGATACGCCGGGCGCGGAATTGGCGCCGCGCGATGTGGTGGCGCGCGCGATCTGGCGCCACCAAGCGGAGGGTCACGACGTGTTCCTCGACGCACGCGCCGCCCTCGGCAACGGCTTCGCCTGGCGTTTCCCGGGCATCGCCGCGATCTGTGCCGAGGCCGGGATCGACCCCGCGACCCGGCCCATCCCGGTGCGCCCGGCGGCGCACTACCACATGGGCGGCATCGCGGTGGACGCAGCCGGACGCAGCACGGTGAGCGGCCTCTGGGCGTGTGGCGAGGTCGCCCGCACCGGGCTGCACGGCGCCAATCGGCTGGCCAGCAACTCGCTGCTGGAGGCGGCGGCCTGCGCGCGGTGGGTCGCCGAAAGCGTCGCCGGCTCGGCGTCCGCGTCGGTCAGGCTGCCGTCCTCGCTCTCGCTGCCGGCGGCGCCGGATCCGTCATCGGTGCGCCCCGTCCTGTCGCGCGCGGCGGGCGTGCTGCGTCATGCCGACGCACTGGGCGACGCGGCGGCGGCGCTGCTTCCCCTGGCGCACTCGGCCGGACCGGCCGCCGATCCCGCCGCCGTCGGGTTGATGATCGCGGTCGCCGCGTTGCACCGGCGGGAAAGTCGCGGCGCGCATTTCCGCACCGACTTCCCGCTCACGGACGACACGCTCGCGCGCCCGATCACCTGGCGGCTCGACGACGCCTTGCAGGCGGCGCGCGAGATGACGCCGCTGCCACTCGCCCGGAAGGCCTGAGCCATGACCGTACCGCCCCTGCCGTCGATCATGCTGGAACCCATCGTCCGCGCCGCGCTGCTGGAGGATCTCGGGCGCGCCGGCGACATCACCACCGACGCCATCGTGCCGCCCGACCAACGCACGACAACCGCGCTGGTCGCGCGTCAGCCCGGTGTGGTCGCCGGACTCGATCTAGCGATCCTCGCATTTCGCCTGATCGAGCCGGCCATCGAGATCCGGGTCGAGCGGCCGGACGGCGGCGCGATCCAACCCGGTGACGTGATCGCCGAGATCAGCGGCCCAGCGCGGGGCGTGCTGACCGGCGAGCGCGTGGCACTCAACTTTCTCGGCCATCTCAGCGGCATTGCCTCGGCGACCGCGGCGATCGTCGCGGCGGTGCGGCCGCATCCGGCAACGATCACCTGCACGCGCAAGACCATGCCGGGAATGCGGGCGCTGCAGAAATACGCGCTGCGGGTCGGCGGCGGCAGCAATCACCGTTTCGGCCTCGACGACGCGGTGCTCATCAAGGACAACCACGTCGCGATCGCCGGCGGCATCCGCCCGGCGCTGGAGCGCGCGCGCGACGCGGTTGGCCACCTGGTGAAGATCGAGCTCGAGGTCGATACGCTGGTGCAGCTCGAGGAGGCGCTGGCGGTCGGTGTCGACGCGGTGCTGCTCGACAACATGGCGCCGCCGATGCTGCGCGAGGCGGTCGGCATGGTCGCCGGCCGCGCGATCACCGAGGCATCCGGACGGGTCACGCCTGCCACCGCGCCGGCGATCGCCGCCACCGGCGTCGATCTCATCTCGATCGGCTGGCTCACGCACAGCGTCGCCGTGCTCGATATCGGTCTTGACTACCGCGCCTGATCTCCGCCCGAGAGTATCTGCACCGCGCGATCGAGCTGCGGGTCCGCCCCGGCAGCGTAGCGCCGGTCGAACGCCACCGGCACCGTGGGGTGAACGCCGATCCCCTCCAGGCGCTGACCGTCCACCAGCACGTCGTCGATGGCGAGCAGCAGCAAGGTGTCGTCGCTGATGAGGAAGGCGGTGGCGGCCAGCACGGCACCTTCCGTCCGCGTGCCGATCACCGGCCCCATGTTGTATGTTTCGAAACCCCGGGCGAGCACTTCCTTGCCGCTGCGGGTATCTTGGTTCACCAGCATCGCCACCGGCTTGCGCCAGCGGAAATTGGCCAGCCCCGGCTTGCCGTCGCGCCCGGTGAGCTCAAGGATCGGTGCCCGGCCGTCGAACAGGTCGAGATAGTCCGGCTGCGCGCCGCCCCAGCCGTCGCGCAGATCCCAGACCACCGCATCGGCGTCCTTCAGCTTGCCCGAGCCGAGCAGATTTTCCAGCGCCGATTGATAGCGCCAGCTCGCGTACGACCAGATATGCACGTAACCGATCCGCCGGCCATTGGCGGTGATGATGCGGGCGCCCTCCTCCAATCCCTTGAGGAACATGGCGCCCGGATTGAGCTCCTCCGGGACCACGCCGACAGTGAGGGTCGGCCCCTCCCGGGTGCGCCGGATGGTGAGCTGCACCGGCCCGCCGACTTTCCCCCGGAACGAGCCGACCGGTTGGAACATCTGGCCGTCCGCCGAGACGATCTCGTCGCCCACGAGCAGGCCGCCGCGCGCCGCCGGGGCGCCCGCGATCACACCGGTGACGAAAATGCGCCCCTCGCCGTCGGTCTCGGTGAAGATGCCGATGGCGGGGTAGGTCACTTGTCCCGACGGCCAGATCCGCGAGAAGCCCTGTCGCTGCAGTGGGCGCTCGAAGATGTCGGCGAGCTGGTAGTAGGCGGGCTCGTCTGGGGTGAACAGCCGCGTGTGCGAAGCACCGAGTTCGTCCAGCATCCGGTTGACGATGGCGGCCCGGGCGTCCCGGTCCCCGGCCTCGACGGCCTGCGCGCGGTAGCGTTGCCCCACCGCGTTCCAGTCGAGACCGTGCATCGTGGGGTCATAGAAGCGGTCCCGGGCGATGCGCCACACCTGGTCGAATGCCGCCGATGCCTCGCGCGAAGCTTGACCGGCGGTTGCCGTGTGCTCCGGCGGATTCTGCGCGCGGGCGATCCCGCCCGGAACGGCGAGCCATGCCAGCAGGCACATGGCGCAAAGCGGCAACGAGGGTCGCGGGCGCATGGCTTCAACCTCCGCCGTATCTGCCGCGCAGGGTCGGCTTCGGGACGGCCGGAGGCAACCTTGGCAGCGACGGCGGCGTAAGCACGGCGCGCCTCGCGTTTTCCCTCGGAGCCTTGCCGATGGCCGTCCCGCGCCTAGCCGCCCTTGGGGCGCTGCTGATGCTGACGAGCTGCGCCGTCGGGCCGGATTTTGAGGAGCCGCCCTGGTATTCGCCCGCCTCCTGGTTCGGCGGCGGCCATCGCGAGACCCCGCCCGTGCGCAGCCAGCTAGTCGCCGAGCCGATTGATCCGCATTGGTGGAGCCTGTTCGGCGACCCCGAGCTGACGTCGCTCGAGGAGCGCGTCGCGCGGGACAATTTCGACGTGCGGGTGGCGACCATCCAGCTCGCCGAATCGCGTGCCCAGCGCGGCATCACCGCCGCCGGGCTCTACCCGTCGATCAACGGCAATGCGTCCTACGAGCGCGAGAAGGCGAGCAACCGCGGCATCTTCAGCGCCTTCGGCAGCGGCTCCGGCGGCGGCGGTGCAACCCAAGCGAACGGTACTGGCTTCGGCGCCGGCGGGATCCCGGCGTCGGGCAAGATCCCGCCCTTCGATCTCTACCAGTACGGCTTCGACGCCTCTTGGGAAATCGACCTGTGGGGCCGGGTGCGCCGCTCGATCGAGGCGGCCGATGCCTCGATCGATTCCTCCGCTGAGGCGCGGCGCAACACGCTCCTGACCACGCTCGCCGAGGTCGCCCGCGACTACATCCAGCTGCGCGGCGTGCAGCGGCAGATCGACATTGCGAACGAGAACGTGAAGGTGCAGCAGCAGAGCGTGCAGCTCACCCGCGAGCGGGCCGCGGGCGGCCTCGGTTCGGACCTCGACGTCGCCAACGCCACCGCGCAGCTGGAGGCGACGACGGCACAGCTGCCGCCGCTGCAGCAGCAGGAGGCGCAACAGGTCAATGCGATCAGCCTGTTGCTCGGTCAGCAGCCGAACGCGCTGCGGGCCGAGCTCGATGCGCCGCGTCCGGTCCCGCCAGTGCCGCCGCGCGTGCCGGTCGGCGTGCCATCCGAACTCGCCCGTCGGCGGCCGGACATCCGGCAGGCCGAGGCGCAGCTGCACGCCGCGACCGCCGATGTCGGCGTGGCGGTGGCCGATTTCTATCCGCGCGTGACGCTTTCGGCCAGCCTCGGCATCCAGGCCTTGCAGCCGAAGAACCTGTTCACCTGGGACGCCCGCCAATACGGTTTCGGCCCGACGGTCAGCCTGCCGATCTTCCAGGGCGGCCAGCTCCGCGCCACGCTGCAACTGCGCAAGGAGCAGCAGCAGGAGGCCGCGGTGAACTACGAGCGGATCGTGCTGAACGCCTGGCACGAGGTCGACAATGCGCTCACCGCGTATGACACGGAGCAGAAGCGACGGGACGAGCTGGTGCAAGCCGTGGCGCAGAACCGGCGCGCGCTCGGGCTGGCGCAGATACGCTACCGCCAGGGGCTGATCGACTTCCTGACGGTGCTCGACGCGCAGCGGAGCCTGCTGCAAACCGAGCAGCAGCTCGCCGACAGCACGACGACCGTCTCGACCAATCTCGTGACGCTCTACAAGGCGCTCGGCGGCGGTTGGGAAGGCGCCTTCCCAGTGACCGCTGGCGGACCGAAATCCACGCTACACAGGGATATGTAGCGCGGGCTTCAGTCCGCTTTCGTCAGCAGCGTTCCACGCGGCACAGCAGGCAACCGGGCTTCGCCGTGTGGATGTTCACGTACGCCGTGCGGGGGTCATCCAGCGCGCGGCTGAGCGGCGCATCGACTTCAATGCCGTCGCTGACCTGGCCGAGCTCGTAGAGGCACTGGTCGTCCGCGTCGTAGGCCCGCACGGAGACCAAGGCGCCGCGTACGATCTCGGGGATGTCGTTGACCCGGTCGTACCGCGCGCAGGGTCCGGCATGGACGAAAATGGGGCTCGGCGTCCAGTAGACCCCAAGTGGGCGCGGCAGGTTGTAGGAGCCGAGCAGCATCGTCTGGCCGCTTCCGCCGTAGCCCAGGCAGTGCCGGCACGGGCAGCGTGAATCGGGGCCAGGCTCACGGCGGCGCAGATCGTTGCCCGCGTCGTCGCGGCCGGTCGCGCGGAAGCGGTCGGCGATCTCGGTGGCGATGGGAAGGCAGCGGAAATCGGTCATCGGGCAGTCCTCTCGGAGGTCGTGTCCCGAAAGGTAGCGAGGCGGCCGACGTGGCGCCCTCCGATCCGTGCGCCGGCTCTCCGGCTCAGGCGCAGGCTTGCTCGCCCGATCCTCGTCGAGCGCCGTGAGCCCGTCGACCGTGCTGGGCGGCGGTGCGCTGCGGCACGGGTCGGGGCCGGCGAGCCAGGCCGCGGGGTCGGCCGGCACCGGGTCACTGCCTCGGCCCCCCGGTCTAGCCCTCTCCGTCATGGCTGAGTGTGACAAAGAGTGAGCCGGGCAGGGCGAAAAGGCTGCATGGAAGGTCTGCGGGGTGCATCGCTTCTTGCAAATCCGAGCCGGCTCGCGCATGTGAGGCCCGTCACGCAGCCGGCTGCCAGAAGCCGGGACATGGACGGGCGCGCGGGGCAGGGGCCTTGCGGCGCCCGTCATGGTTTGGAGGTTCACCGTGCCCGCTACGCCGCTCGACAAGATCCGCAATATCGGCATCACCGCCCATATCGACGCGGGCAAGACCACCACGACGGAGCGCATCCTGTACTACACCGGGGTGTCGCACCGTATCGGCGAGGTGCATGACGGCAACACCACGACCGACTACATGGAGCAGGAGCGGGAGCGGGGGATCACCATCACCTCCGCCGCGGTGACGTGCGAGTGGAAGGACCACCGCATCAACATCATCGACACGCCCGGCCATATCGACTTCAACATCGAGGTGAACCGCAGCCTGCGGGTGCTGGACGGCGCGGTGTTCATCATCGAGGGCGTCGCCGGGGTGCAGCCGCAATCCGAGACCAACTGGCGTCTCGCCGATCGCTACAACGTCCCGCGCATCATATTCATCAACAAGCTTGACCGTACCGGGGCGGATTTCTACCGCGCCTTCGACACGCTCAAGGAAAAGCTCGACATCGTGGCGCTGCCCCTGCAGCTGCCGATCGGCATCGAGGACAGCTTCATCGGCGTGGTCGATCTCGTGGAGATGAAGGCGATCGTTTGGGAGGGCGGCGAGCTCGGCGCCAAGTTCCATGACGAGCCGATCCCCGCCGACCTGCAGGAGAAAGCCAAGGAATACCGCCAGCTGCTGCTCGACACCGCGTTGTCGGTCGATGACGCTGGAATGGAAGAATATTTCGAGAAGGGCGAAGTCGAGGTCGCGACCCTGAAGCGCGCCATCAAGACCGGCACGATCAGCGGCGCCTTCCGTCCCGTGCTGTGCGGGACGGCCTTCAAGAACAAGGGCGTGCAGCCGCTCCTTGATTCGGTGCTCGACTATCTGCCGAGCCCGATCGACGTGCCCGGCATCAAGGTCGCCGCCGAGGAAGGCCAGGAGGAGAGGGTCGACGATGACCGCCGGGTGATCCCGGCCGACCCGGACGCGCCCTTCGCCGGTCTCGCCTTCAAGATCATCAACGACAAATACGGCACGCTGACCTTCGTGCGCGTCTATGCCGGCACGCTGAAATCCGGCGACACGGTGCAGAACACCACGAAGGAGCACCGTGAGCGCATCGGGCGGATGTTCCAGATGCACGCCGACAAGCGGGCGGAGATCAAGGAGGTGTTCGCCGGCGATATTGCTGCTTTTGTTGGCCTCAAGGACACCGGGACCGGCGACACCCTGGCCTCGGCGCAGGACCCGGTGGTGCTGGAGCGCATGGCCTTCCCGGTGCCGGTGATCGACATCTCCGTTGAGCCGCGCACCAAGGAAGCGGTCGAGAAGATGACGCTCGGCCTGCAGAAGCTGGCGGGCGAAGACCCGTCGCTGCGGCTGCGAACCGACCAGGAGACCGGCCAGACCATCCTGTCGGGCATGGGCGAGTTGCATCTCGAGATCATCATCGACCGGCTGCGCCGCGAGTACAGCGTCGAGGCCAATATCGGCGCGCCGCAGGTGGCGTATCGCGAGACCATCACGAAGGCATACACCGAGACCTACACGCACAAGAAGCAGACCGGCGGCTCTGGC
>DATIMU010000475.1:0-12240 GCA_035475015.1 Acetobacteraceae bacterium | reverse complement strand
GAGACGGGCACACGCCAGCCCTCCGGTCGCTTCATCGAGGCGGACAACGTCGCCGGTCTGATCGCCTTCCTGTGCGGCCCGCATGGTGCCGACATCAACGGCGCTGCCCTGCCGATCGACGGGGCGTGGCTGGCTGGGCGTTAGCTATTCCGGCCGGATGCCGACATACTCGGCGCGCGGCCGGATGAGTTTCTTCTCGGCGTTCTGCTCGAGCGCGTGCGCGATCCAGCCGACGGTGCGCGCCACCGCGAACAGCACCAGTCCGCTGCCCGGCGGCAGGTCGAGCGCGCGGCGCAACGAAGCCAGCGCGAAGTCGACGTTCGGCGGCTGGCCGACGATGCCATCGACCGCCGCGATCAGCGCCGAGCGCGTCCTGTCGTCGGGCAGGCGACGCAGCAGGAAATCCGCGCGCGGGTCCCGGTCGGGGTAGAGCGGGTGGCCGAAGGCCGGAATGCGCTCGCCGCGAGCCAGCCGCGCCTCGACCACGGCGCGCGCGTCCCCGGTCCGCGCGGCCTCGTCGAGCAGGGCCTCCGCCAGCGCCGTCGCGCCGCCATGCAACGGGCCGGACAACGCGGCCAGCCCGGCCGAGACGCAAGCGGCGAGCGACGCGCCGGTGGACGCCACGACGCGGGCGGCGAAGGTCGATGCGTTGAGCTCGTGATCGGCCAGCAGCACCAGCGCCGCGCGCACGAGTTCAGTACCCGAGCGATCGAGCCGCCACGCACGAGCCATCTGCTCATGGACCGGCGCGGCCTCGGCCTGCGCGCCGATCATGCAAGCCGTGACAAGGCGCAGCAGGGCGGCGGCATCCGACGCGAGCCGCGCGGGCTCCCGGTTCCAGGTGGCGCGCGCGCCGGCCTCCGCCAGTGGCAGGAGCGCCCGGCACCGCTCCACCGACGCGGTGTCGCTCAGAATCTTCGGCAAGCTCCGCCAAGGCAGGTTCAACAGGGGAGGATCGCGGAACGGGTCATCATGGCCGCAATCCCAGAGGAGCCGCGCGACATCCTCCAGGCTGGCGCGTTCGGCCAGCGCGGTGGCATTCCGGCCGCGATAGAACAGCCGGCCGCCCTCCACCAACGTGATGCCCGAGGCCAGCGCGCCGACCCCCCAATCGAGCGCGCCGGCGGCGATCGCCTTGGGTTTGCGGCCGCGCTCCTTGGTCTTGCGCAGGCGCTCGATGTCCGCGGTGCGATAGAGTCGCCGGCGCGGGTCGGTTGGGTCCGGCTCGGTCGCGATCATGCCGCGGCTGACATAGGCATACAGCGTGGCCCGGGTGACGCGGAGTGCGCGCGCGGCGTCGGTTGCCTCGAGATTAGGGCGAGAAGGCATATCGCGCCCTCATGTTGATGAATTCAATCAATATTGACGAGCGATATGGCCGGGGCAAGCTGCATCGTCCAGCGGAGGAGCCAGCGATGAAAGCGCATTTCGACAGCCTTGCCCGCTACAACGAGTGGGCCAACCGGCGGCTCTACGCAGCCGCCGCGGACCTCTCCGACGCGCAATACCGCACCGACCGGGGCGCCTTCTTCAAATCCATGCACGGCACGCTCAACCACCTGCTCGTCACCGACCGCATCTGGATGCGGCGCATCACCGGCAAGGGCGACGCCCCGGATCGGCTCGACGCCATCCTGTTCGACGATCTTTCCCAACTCCGCATTGCCCGCGAGGCGGAGGATGCCCGGATCGTCGATCACGTCACGGGTCTCACCGAGGCACAGCTGGCCGGCGTGATCCGCTACCGCCGGGTCTCGACGCCCGATCTCTACGAGCAGCAGCTCGCCCCCGCGCTGGCGCATCTGTTCAATCACCAGACGCATCATCGCGGTCAGGCCCACGCGATCCTGACCGGGCTGGTGGGCCGCGCGCCGGTGCTCGACCTGTTGGACTTCCAGCGCCTCGTCGCCGTCGGAAAGGCCTAAATTACCGAATGAACCCGGCGCTGCGCGGGATGAACAGCGACAGCTCGGGGATGCAGATGATGAGCATGAGCCCGACGAGCAGCGCCAGCAGGTAGGGCCAGTAGCTGCGCGCGTGCTGGAACACGCCGATCTCGGCGAAGCGCAGCGCCATCAGCAGGCCGACGCCCATCGGCGGGAGGAACAGCCCGATGCCCACGGCGGCGGTTTGCACGATGTCGAAATGGATCGGGTTGATGCCCATGCGCGTCGCGATCGGGAACACCACCGGGATCAGCACCACGGCAGCCGGCAAGCCCTCCAGCACCATGCCGAACAGCATCGTCATCAGCGCGACGCCGGAGAGGAACATCCAGTGCGAGGATTCCAGCGGTGCCAGCAGCTCGCCGAGCAGGCGCGGCACCTCCATGACGCCCATGAGGTATTGAAAGATCGACGCCACCGCGAGCAGGAACACGACGGCCGCCGTCATGATCCCGCTCTCGTAGGCGATCGCGGCGATCTGCCGCCAGCTCACGTTGCGGTAATAGAACCGCGCGGCGAGCAGCGCATACAGCGCGACGACGGCGCCCGCCTCGGTCGCGGTGAAGGCGCCGAGATAGAAGCCGCCCAGGATCACCACCGGCACGACGAGCGGCACCGCTGCTTCCCGCAAGGCGCGCAGCAGGTTGCGCCAGCTCGGCCGCGTGTCGCGCGGCCAGCCCAGGATGTGCGCCTGGATCAGCACCAGCAGGCAGAGGCACAGCGCCATCGTGGCGGCCGGAATGAAGCCCGCGAGAAACAGCGCGACGGCGGATTGATTGGTCACCGCGCTGATGACGATCATGAAGATCGCCGGCGGCACCAGCATCCCCATCGCGGTGCCGGCGGAGATCAGCGAGGCGGCGTCCTCGGCGCGATAGCCGGCGCGACGCAGCGGCGGCATCAGCGCCGAGCCGAGGGCGGAAACCTCCGCCATCTTCGAGCCGCAGATGTCGGAGAAGAAATACGACACCACGATCACCGACATGCCGAGCCCGCCGCGCAGCCAGCCGACCATCGCGCGCGCCAGCTCCACGAGTGCCGTGGACATACCGCAGCGCTCCATGAGGCTGCCGGCGAACACAAAGGATGGAATAGCAAGCAGCACCCAGTTCTGCGAGCCGCCGACCAGGCTGGAGGCGACCATCTGCAACGGGTAGTGACCCAGCAGCAGCCCCGTCACGCCCGCGATGCCCAACGCGAACACGATCGGCATGGACAGGGCGAGCAGCCCGACGAAGACGAGCGCGGTCGCGGCCAGGATCACGCGCTATTCCCTCACGTCGGCGAGCGTGTGCTCGGCGGGGCTTCTCGCCATGCCGAGCGCGTAGGCCACGATCAGGATGCCGCCCACCACGGCGCAAGCGTAGAGCCAGCCGAGGCTGATCTCCAGCGCGGGCGAGGCAAGTCCGCCGTTCAGCACGACGAGCTGCCAGCCGAGCCAGGCGAGCAGGCCGCCGAACGCCGCGATCAGGACCTGGTTGAACAGGTGAATGCCGCGCTGCACACCTGGCGGGAAATGATGCGTGAGCAGGGTCAGCGTGAAATGGCTGCGCTCCGCGATGCCGACCCCGGCGCCGATCAGGGTGAGCCACGCCAGGGTCAGCTCGCCGACTTCCTCGACCCAGAAGAAGTTTACCGGGTCCATGTCGAGATAGTCGGTAACCTCGACCATCACGTAGCGCAGGAATACACCGGTCAGCATCACCCCGATGGCGAACAGCACGAGCCCGCCGACGACGATTTTCGGGACGGCGAGCACTCGGCGCATCGGCCGGTCAGGCCGGCGTCGCGACGATGAGATCCCACAGCTCAGGATTGACCTTCTGATAGTTGGGCCAGATCTTCGCCTGCGCGGCCTTCTTGAAGGCGGCCCGGTCGGCCTCGTTGACCACCATGCCGTGCGGTTCGAGCTGCGCCTTCGCGGCGGCCAGCGTGTCGACGCTCTCGGTCGCTTGGCGGATCATCGCCTGCGCCTGCATCGAGGTGTCCTTCACCAGCTTCTGCTGCTCCGGCGTCAGGCCGTTCCAGACCGACAGGTTCATGACGTTCACCGTCGGCCCGTAATTGTGATAGGTCAGCGAGAAGTATTTCGACACCTCGTAGGTCTTCAGCGGCACCATGTTGACCACCGGCAGGTCGGCGCCGTCGATCACGCCCTGCTGCGCGGCCGTAATCACCTCCGACCAGGCCATCGGCACCGCCACGCCGCCCAGTCCGTTCACCGTGTCGGCGTAGACCTTGGCGAGCTGCACGCGCAGCTTCATCCCCCGCAGGTCGTGCGGCTCGTTGATCGCGTGCCGCGTGTTCCAGAAATGGCGGAAGCCGTAATCGAAGAAGCACAGCACCTTGACGCCGTATTTCTCCTGGAAGGTCTTGTCCAGCTTCGCCCCGACATCCCCATTGAACAGGCGATAGGCCTGGTCGTAGCTGCTGACGAGATAGGGCACGAGGAACGCCGACATCTCAGGGAAAACGGTCCCCGCCGCGCCGGCCGGATTGCCGATCGCAATGTTGCCGGCCTTCACCGCGTTCATGATCTCGAGCTCCTTGGTGAGAAGCGTGGCACCCTGGAAATCCACCACCAACTCGCCCTTGGAACGGTTCGTGACCTCCTTGGCGAACCAGTCGAAAGCGACCGCGGCGCTCTCCGGCACGGCGTTGACGTGCGCGAATACCAGCTTCTTCGGCGCGGCCTGCGCGAAAGCCGGCGCGCGGCCGAGGGCGAGGATGCCCGCGAGGCCGCCGGCGCCCTTGAGGATCGCGCGGCGCGGGGCCGCGGAGATGACATGACGTGCGCTCACGGACGACTCCCGAATTTATACGGCGTTGACACCGATCTACGACGACGCGCCGGGTGTGGCAACTTGCGCGAGGGCGGGGAATCCTGAACGCTGCGGGACTAGGAAGCCCGGGAGAGAAGCGATGCCGACGCTTGCCGTGCAAGGCTGCATCCTCGAGTACGAGCTGATCGACCTCACCGCGCCCTGGCTGCCGGCCCGCGAGACGGTCGTGTTCAACCACGGCGTCGGCGCCAGCCTCGGTATCTGGGCGGAGTGGCTGCCGGCCCTGGTCGACCGCTATCGCGTGCTGCGCTTCGACATGCGCGGACACGGCCACTCGACCTGGCGGGAAGGGGCCGCGAAGCTGACAATGGAGACGCTGACCGACGATCTGTTCGCGGTGATGGACGCCGCCGGCGTCTCCCGCGCGCATCTGGTGGGCGAGTCGATCGGCGGCACCGTCGCGCTGAACGCGGCGCTGCGCAGCCCCGACCGGGTCGCCACGTTGACGGTCAGCAACGGCGCGCATGTCGGCGCCACGATCCAGTCGGTGCAGAACTGGCGGGAGATCATCGAGGCGCGCGGCATGGTCGGCTGGTCCGCCCACATGATGCCGCTGCGATTCTTCGCCGGCGCGATCCCCGGCGAGGTGCGCCGCTGGTTCGAGGCGACCCAGGCTCTCGCGCATCCCGAGGCGGTGCTGGAAATGCTGCAGGCGTTGGTCGGCGCCGACACCGCCGACCGGCTGGCGGGCCTCAAGCCGCCGGTGCTGCTGCTGCACCCCGACAGCTCGCCCTTCATCCCCATTCCGCTGATGGCGGATTTCAAGGCGCGGGTTCCCGACGGCAGGCTGCACGTCATCGGCCGGGCGCGGCACGGGATGCCGGTCTCGCACGCCCGGACCTGCGCCGCTCTCCTGCGGGGCTTCCTGGCGGAGCACCCGATGGTCGAATAGAAAAGGGGCGGCTGAGGAGGAGGACGAGCGGCATGACCCACTATCCCTGCGACACCGTGCTGGACCTGATCGGACACGGCGCGGACGACGCGCCGGCGATCGGCGCGCCCGGACGCGCCTGGATGAGCCACGGCGCCCTGCGCGAGCTTGCCCGCCGGACGGTCGCGGACCTCAACGGCATGGGCATCGGCCGGGGCGACCGGGTCGCGATCGTGCTGCCCAACGGCCCGGAAATGGCCGCGACCTTCGTCTCCGTCGCGTCTGGCGCCACGACCGCCCCGCTCAACCCCACCTATCGCCGCGAGGAATTCGAGTTCTACCTCGGCGATCTCAACGCCCGCGCGCTGCTCATCCTGGAGGGGATGGAGAGCCCGGCGCGCGCGGTCGCGGCGGAGAAATCCATTCCCGTCATCGAGCTGGTGCCCGACGCGGACGGCCCGGCCGGGAGCTTCGCCCTCCGCCCGCAAACCCCGCTATCCGGCACGCCGCGCGAGGCGGGGCCAGCGGCAGCGGACGACGTGGCGCTGGTGCTGCACACTTCGGGGACCACCTCGCGCCCCAAGATCGTGCCGCTGCGGCATGTCAACGTCACGGCGTCGGCCTACCACATCGGCGAGACGCTGGCGCTCACGCCGGACGATGTGTGCCTCAACATCATGCCGCTGTTCCACATCCATGGCCTGATCGCCGCCACCCTGTCGAGCCTGGCCGCCGGGGCGGCGGTGTGCTGCACGCCGGGGTTCAACGCATTCCGTTTCTTCACCTGGTTCGACGAGGTGCGTCCCACTTGGTACACGGCGGTGCCGACCATGCACCAGGCGATCCTCGGCCTGGCCGGACGAAACAAGGAGATCATCGCGCGGGGTCGGCTGCGCTTCGTGCGCTCCTCCTCCTCCTCGCTGCCGCCGCAGGTCATGGCGGCGCTAGAGACGACATTCGGCGTGCCGGTGATCGAGGCGTACGGCATGACCGAGGCGTCGCACCAGATGGCCTCCAACCCGCTCCCGCATCGCGGCGAGCGCTTCGCCGGCGCGGTCGGGCTTTCCGCCGGGCCGGAAATCGCCATCATGGACCCCGACGGCAACCTGCTGCCGCCGCGCGAACTCGGCGAGGTGGTGATCCGTGGCCGCAACGTCACCGCCGGGTACGAGAACAACCCGGACGCCAATGCGTCGGCCTTCACCAACGGCTGGTTCCGCACCGGCGATCAGGGCTTTCTCGATGAGCAGGGCTATCTGCGCCTCACGGGTCGACTGAAGGAACTCATCAACCGAGGGGGCGAGAAGATCAGCCCGATCGAGGTCGACACCGTGCTGATGGACCATCCGGCGGTGGCGCAATGCATCACCTTCGCCATGCCGCACGACATGCTCGGCGAAGAAGTCGCGGCAGCCGTGGTGCTACGCGAAAACGCGATGGCGACCGATCACGAGCTGCGCGACTTTCTCTCCGTGCGGCTCGCGCCGTTCAAGGTGCCGCGCAAGATCATTTTCCTGGAGGAAATTCCCAAGGGCGCCACCGGCAAGCTGCAACGCATCGGGCTGGCAGCGAAGCTCGGCCTGGTCGCGTGAGGATTGGCGTCTTCGGCGCGGGCGCGATCGGCGGCTTGCTCGGGGTGAAACTCGCGCAGGCCGGCGCCGACGTGACCTTCATCGCGCGCGGTCCGCATCTCGCGGCGATGCAGGCGAATGGCGTGACGCTGGTAAGCGGTGGTGAGCGCATCACCGTGCGCCCGCGCTGTCTCGCCGACGCGGGCGAGGCGGGGGTGCAGGATTTCGTCATCGTCACGCTGAAGGCACACTCGCTGCCCGCCGCCGCGCCGGCGATCGCGCGCATGATGGGGCCGGAAAGCGCGCTCGTCACCGCGATCAACGGCGTACCCTACTGGTATTTCTACGGCCTCGACGGCCCGTGGCGCGACCGGTGCGTGGAGAGCGTCGATCCCGGCGGCGCATTGTGGAAAATCCTGCCGCCGGCACAGGCGATCGGCGCGGTGGTGTATCCGGCCGCCGAGGTGAGCGAGCCCGGCGTGATCGAGCACACCTACGGCGATCGGTTTACCCTGGGCGAGCCCGACGGCAGCCGCTCGCCGCGCATCGAGGCGCTGTCTAAGGCGCTGATCGCCGCCGGGCTGAAGGCGCCGATCCGCCCGCGCATCCGCGACGAGATCTGGGTGAAGCTGTGGGGTAATCTCGCGTTCAACCCGGTTTCCGCGCTCACCGTGTCCACGCTCGATCGCATCGCCGGCGATCCCGGATTGTGCGCGCTATGCCGGACGATGATGTTGGAAGCGCAGACGGTCGCCGAGGCGCTCGGTGTGCGATTCGCGATAAATGTCGATAAGCGCATCGAGGGCGCGGCCGAGGTCGGCGAGCACAAGACCTCGATGCTGCAGGATCTGGAACGCGGCCGACCGATGGAGATCGACGCGCTGCTCGGCGCGGTGGTCGAACTCGGCGAGGCGGTCGGGCAGGAGATGCCGACCTGTCGCAACGTGCTCGCGCTGGTACGCGAGCGGGCGCGGCAGGCGGGATGCTACTAAACGGAAACGGAGGGCGGCATGGCGCGCAGCATCGCGGCCGGACTGGGGCTGATGGAGTTTCCGTTCGACACCACCGCCGGTTTCTGGCGCTGGGTCGATCTGTGCGAACAAGGCGGCGCTGATTCGATCTGGCAGACCGACCGGATCGTCAGTGGCGCGCCGATGCTCGAATGCATGGCGACGATGGCGGCACTCGCCGGACGCACGCGGCGGATCAAGTTCGGCGTCAACGTGATCTCGCTGGCGATGCGCGACCCGGTGCTGCTCGCCAAGCAATGCGCCACCATCGATTTTCTATCCGATGGTCGCTTGCTGCCCGGCTTCGGCATCGGCAGCCCACGCGGGCCGGAGTGGAAGGCGCTGCACCTCGACACCACCACGCGTGGGCGGGTGACGGACGAGGCGCTGGAGATCATCCATCGGTTGTGGACCGAGGATAAGGTCGATTTCGAGGGCAACTATTTTCACCTGACCAGCGCCTCGATCTCGCCCAAGCCGGTGCAGCCCGATCTGCCCATTTGGATCGGCGGCAGTTCCGAGGCGGCAATTCGGCGCACCGCACGCTACGGCACCGGCTGGCAGGCCGGATCGGAGACACCGGAGGAAGTGGCGCCGGTGATCGAGGCGATCCGCGCCGCCGCGATCGCGGCCGGCCGGCCGCTCGACGAGGATCACTACGGCGCGGCGTTCTCGTTCCGCTTCGGAACGCCTGACGATCCCGGCATGAAGCCTGCAATGGAAAGCTACCGCAAGCGCACCGGGCGCGATCCGCTCGGCTATTTCGCGGTCGGCGACGCGGCGACGATTCTCGATCGCATTTCCGCCTATGTCGCGGCCGGCGTGTCGAAGTTCATCCTGCGCCCGGCCGCATCCGGCGATCAGGACATGATGGAGCAGACCCGTCTCCTGGTGGAGCGGGTGCTGCCGCAGATGGGTGTGCGCTGGCCGAAGCCGCGCAAGGCCGCGTAGCTGCGGAGGAACGCGAGCGGGAGAGCGGCATGGATCTGACCCTGTCGGAAAAATACGAAGCTCTGCAAGCCGAGGTGCGCGCCTTCATCGGCGAACACGGGCACAAATCCCCCAAGGTCGGCGGCCCGCGTCGTGACCCGGACCGGAAGACGCGCGACTGGCAGAAGCTGCTGGTCGAGCACGGCTACGCGGCGCGCACCGTGCCACGCCAATATGGCGGCTACGGCGCGCCGCCCGACGTGCTGGAGGCGGCGGTCATCGCCGATGCCTTCGCCACCGCCGGCGTGTCGCAGGGGCTGGCGAACCAGGGCATCAGCATGTTGACGCCGACCCTGCTCGAGGTCGGCACCGAGGCGCAACGCACCGCCTATGTCGGCCCGACCATCCGCGGCGACATGTTCTGGTGCCAGGGCTACTCGGAACCGGGCTCGGGCAGCGATCTGGCGTCCGTGCAAACGCGCGCCGTGCCGGACGGCGATGATTTCGTGGTCGACGGTCAGAAGATCTGGACCAGCTCAGCGCATTTCGCGGACATGATGTTCCTGCTCTGCCGCACCGAGCCCGAGATGCCGAAGCACGCCGGGCTGTCCTACATCCTGCTCTCGATGAAGACGCCGGGGATCGAGGTGCGCCCGCTCACCACCATGACCGGACGCGCCGAGTTCAACGAGGTGTTCTTCACCGACGTGCGCGTCCCGGCAAGCCAGATCGTGATGAGCCGAGGCCAGGGCTGGCACGTCGCCAACGTGACCCTGAAATACGAGCGCCTGTATCTCGGCGACGCGAACAAGATGTCGGTCCGCCTGCGCAAGGTGGTCGACCTGCTGCGGACGATCGAGATCGACGGCGAGAGGCTGATCGCGTTGCCCGAATACCGCGACCGGCTGCTCCGGATTCAGGGCGAGGTGATGGCATGGCGCGCGCATCAGCTGCGGCTGCTGACGGAGCAGGCCGACGGCGTCGATTCCGGCGTGAAGCGCCTGATCGTCAAATATGGCGGCACGATGCTGCTGTGGCGCATGTCGGCGCTTGCGGTCGACGCGGTCGGCGCGGCGGGACTGCCGTACGAGCCGGACGGCGAGACCGACGACGCGACGGCGGCCAATCTCGACTACATGTTCGACATCGGCATGATCATCGGCGGCGGCAGCTCCAACATCCAGAAGAACGTCATCGGCGAACGGGGCCTCGGATTGCCCCGCGAGCCCAAGACGCAGGCTGTCTCCGCCGGCGGGAGGGCATGAGCGATGCAGTTCGGGCTCACCGAGGAACAGCGCCTCTTTGACGACTCGCTGCGCGCCTTCCTCGCCGATCGCGTGCCGATCGAGGTGCTGCGGCAGCAGGCGCAGATGGGCAGCGGATTCGATCCGGCGATCTGGCAGGGACTGTGCGAGCTTGGCCTGCCCGGGCTCCTGGTGCCCGAGAGCTATGGCGGTGCCGGACTCGGGGTGCTGGACGCGGCACTGGCCGCCGAGGCGCTGGGTCACGCGGCGGCGGCAATCCCGTTCGCCGCCAGCGCGGTGATGGCGCCGCTCGCCTTCGCCAACAACGCCAGCCGCGACCAGCAGGGCGAGTTTTTGCCGCGCATCGCGACGGGCGAGATGCGCGTCGGCATGGCGTTCGCGGGCATCGGCGGCCAGACCGGCGAGGCCGCGCCGCGTCTGCAGCGCAATCGCCTGTCCGGCCGCGTGCGAGGCGCGCTGGACGCGGGCGAGGCGACGCATTTTCTGGTCTATCTGCCGGACGGCAGGGCAGCGTTGGTCGAGGCGGGCGCGACGGGTAGCTCCGCGCAGGTCCGTCGCAGCGTCGATCGCACCCGGCCGGTGACGGACCTGGCGTTCGACAATACCGAGGCGGCGGTGCTGGACGCGGCGAACGATCGCATGGCGGCGGCGCTGCGGGTGCTCGACGCCGGGCGCGTGATGTTGGCCGCCGATACCTTGGGTGCCGCTCAGTACATGCTCGATAGCGCAGTTGCGTGGGCGAAGGAGCGCGTGCAGTTCGGCCGCGTGATCGGCAGCTTCCAAGGGGTAAAGCACACGCTCGCCGAGATCGTCACCATGCTGGAGCCATGCCGCGCGTTCGTCTGGCACGCGGCCTACGCGCAGGACGCGCTGCCGGACGAGGCGCGGCTGTTCGCCTGTCAGGTCAAGGCGCATGTCGGCGATGTCGGGCGCGAGGCGTCGCGCATGGCGACCGAAGTGCATGGCGGCATGGGTTTTACCGATCTGCTCGGTCTGCACTACTGGTTCAAGCGCTGCACCTTCGACCGCCAGATGCTCGGCAGTCCCGAGCGGTGCCGCGAGGAGGCCGCGCTGCTGCAAGGCTGGAAGCTGGCCGGGTGAGAGGGGAAGAAATGGTCGCCGGGCGGTTCCGACTCTTTGGCGGTACCTGAGCGGCCGGACGAATTAAGCGAGCATCATCAGAGCGTCCGCGATGGTCAGCCCCGATCCGTCCGCGTGCAGGATCACGGGATTGAACTCCATTTCCCGAACGCGCCCTCGATGGTCGATCGCCGCCTCGGAGATGCGCGCGATGAGTGCTGCGAGCGGTGCGATGTCCACTGTTCGCGCGCCACGAAAGCCTTCGAGCAGGCGTGCGGACCGCAGGCTGCGCACCATCTTCGCCGCTTCCACTTCCGAGATCGGCGCGGGGCGGTGCACCACGTCGCCGAACAGCTCGACCGTGGTGCCGCCGAACCCGACCATCACCACGGGGCCGAACGTGTCGTCGTCGATCACGCCGATGACGATCTCGTGCCCCTTCGGCGCCATGCGCTGCACCAGCACGCCCTCGATCGCGGCACCCGGACGATAATGTTGAGCAGCGGCGACGATCTCGCGATACGCCGTCTGCACCGCGCCCGCGTCGGCAAGGTTCAGCCGTACGCCGCCGGCGTCGGTCTTGTGCGGGATGTCGGGCGATTGGATCTTGAGCACCACGGGAAAGCCGATCGCGGCGGCTGCGGCGGCGGCCTCCTCGGCGGAGCGCACGAGCCGGTGGGCCGAATGCGGCAGGTCGTAGGAGGCGAGTGCCGCCTTCACGCGA
>DATIMU010000474.1:0-1988 GCA_035475015.1 Acetobacteraceae bacterium | reverse complement strand
CGCCGTCAGCGTTGAAACAGCAGCGGCAGCCAGCGGGGCAGAGGGCGTCTCGGTTCCGCCGGCGGCGCCGGACGCCCCCAGGTCGATGGACGCGCGGCGGGCGGCGGCGTGGGAGCCGGCGGCTCGGCCACGCGGGCGGGGGCCAGCCGTGGCGGCTCTCCCCAGGGGGGATAGCAAGGCGTCGGCTCCCACAGGGTGAGACCGTCGGGCGACGCAACGGGGCGCAGGTCCGGCGCGGTCCGCGCCGCTGCCGGCCGGGGTGGTCTCGTCCTGCGCGGTAGGCGCAGCGTTTCCGGCAGCGGCTCGCGGGTGAGCTTGCGCCACAAGGGCCGCAACAGCCTTCCGGCCCGGGGCGCGGCGGCGAGCAAGGCCCGCATCTCGGGATCGTCGAGCAGGGTGCGCAACTCGCCAGCGTAGGCCCCAAGCCCAAACTGCGAAAGCACCGGCCCCGATGGAATGGCCGGCGGCCGGCGCTCCGCGCCTCGGCGATCAGGTGTCGCACCCTCGACCGCCGGGCGCGGGATGGGGCTCCGGCGCGGTGCCCTGGGCAGCTTGCCGGCGGCGAAGCGCGCGTGCAGCGCGGTGAGCCGCACCACGGTTTGGGCGAGATAGCGCCACAGCAGGTCGGCGAGCGGCAACAGCGGCGGTTCCAGCCGACCGTATTGGCGCTGACGATCCAGGCTCTCGCCCAAGCCCCGCTTCACCGCCTCGATGAGGAGCGCGAAGCGGGGGATGAGGTTGGTTGGGGGTGAGAGAGGGGCGGCGACGGCCATCCCCAGACCATAGAGTCAGTTAGTAGAAATGGCAAGCGTCGTCGCAAGCCGGGCAGACCGATCAGGGCGCTTCGGCGATGTCGCGCATGGCGCGCGCGGACTGCATCCGGTCCATCTCGGCTTCCAGCGCGACCACGTCCATCTTGTCGGTGGCGGCGTAGGCGGCCTCGGCCTCGGCGAGCCGGCGGTCCGCCTCGGCGCGAGACAGCTCGGCCGGCGGCAGCACCTCGCTGGCGAGCACCGTGCAGCGCTCCGGCGTGATCTCCGCGAAGCCACCCGACACGAACAGCGTGCTCGTCACCTGGCCGCCCTCGTGGATGCGGATGGTGCCGCCGCGCAGCATCACGATCATCGGCGAATGCCCGGGCAGCACGCCGATATCGCCCTCCGACGCGGGGATCACCACCATGTCGACAGGGCGCGACAGCAGCAGCTTTTCCGGGCTGACGATCTCGAGGCCCACGGGCATCGTGCTGTTCTTCCTAACGTTTCGGCGATCACGCGGCGGTCTTGAGCGTCTCGCCCTTCGCCACCGCGTCCTCGATGGTGCCGACCATGTAGAACGCCGCTTCCGGCAAATGGTCGTACTCGCCCGAGACGATCGCCTTGAAGCTGCGGATGGTGTCGGCGACGGGCACGAAGATGCCGGGGAAGCCGGTGAACACCTCGGCCACGTGGAAGGGCTGCGACAGGAAGCGCTGGATCTTGCGCGCCCGCGCCACCACCAGCTTGTCCTCCTCGGAGAGCTCGTCCATGCCGAGAATCGCGATGATGTCCTGCAGCGACTTGTAGGTCTGCAGGATGCGCTGCACTTCGCGCGCGACGTTGTAGTGCTCCTCGCCGACGATGCGTGCGTCGAGCGAGCGCGAGGTGCTGTCCAGCGGGTCCACCGCCGGATAGATGCCGAGCTCGGCGATCTGGCGCGACAGCACCGTCGTCGCGTCAAGGTGGGCGAAGGAGGTCGCGGGCGCCGGATCGGTGAGATCGTCGGCGGGCACGTAGATCGCCTGCACCGAGGTGATCGAGCCCTTGTTGGTCGAGGTGATGCGCTCCTGCAGCGCGCCCATGTCGGTCGCCAAGGTCGGCTGATAGCCCACCGCCGAGGGAATGCGCCCGAGCAGCGCGGACACTTCCGCACCCGCCTGGGTAAAACGGAAAATGTTGTCGACGAAGAAAAGCACGTCCTGGCCTTCCTCGTCGCGGAAGTACTCCGCC
>DATIMU010000473.1:0-4830 GCA_035475015.1 Acetobacteraceae bacterium | reverse complement strand
CGCAAGCTGTTCCGCGACAACGCGATGTCGCTGTACGGCCTCGCCTGAGCGATGGCCCGGCATGTCGTCGCCAGCGTGGGCGAGATCGCGCCGGGGGACTGCAAGATCGTCACCGTGCAGGGCCGCGAGATCGGTGTGTTCAACGTCGGCGGCGAGCATTTCGCGCTGATCAACCGCTGCCCGCACGAGGGCGCGCCGCTGTGCCGCGGCGTGCTCGTCGGTCTCGCCGAGTCGGATCGTCCCGGCCAGTTCCGCCTGGTGCGGCAGGGCGAGATGCTGCGCTGCCCGTGGCACGGCTGGGAGTTCGACATCCGCACCGGCCAGTCCTGGTGCGACCCGGACACGGTGCGCGCGCGCAGCTACGCGGTGACGGTCGAGCCGGGCGAGACGCTGGCGAAGGGGCCGTTCGTCGCGGAGACCGTGCCGGTGAGCGTCGAGCGGGAATACGTGGTCGTCGAGATTTAGGGGCCGCCCGGTTCGTCATCGCGAGCCGCGCAGGCCGTCATTGCGAGCGAAGCGCGGCAATCCATCGTGCCCACATGCGGGCGGCCGCCGTGGATTGCCGCGTCGCTTCGCTCCCCGCAATGACGGTGTGGGAGGGTTAATTACTTCCATAATTGGTGGTATACGATTGACTTGCATTTCGGATTGTGGAAAATTCTGCCGTTCTCCGGGGCGGTCCCACTGGGACGGAGTTGCCGACCGGGCCTGCCCTCGGACGAGCTTCAGGAGGAGATCGGATCATGCCGCTCGATGCCACTGCGTCCCCTCGCACCACCACTGCCACGTTGCACTATCTAAAACGCGGCGCGGAAAAGCCCGCACGCTACGTCATGGAACCGCCGCCGGGCGTGCCCGCCTGGAACGGGATCGACGATCCGCACGACGTCAGGATCGAGGACGCGCGGGGCCGGGAGTCGGAGTTCAACCTGGACCGCAACGGCTTCGCGCTGCTCAAGGCGCCCAGCCAGGTTCGCGATTTCTACTCGCCCGAGGAGGTGAAAGGCGTCTACTACCCGGAAGTCGAACGCTTGCTGCTCGACACCCTCGGCGCTTCTCGGGTCGTGGTGTTCGACCACAACGTGCGCAACGGCGCGCGCGCCGATCTGCCGCAGCCGTCCCGGCGGGTGCATAACGACCACACGCTCAATTCCGCGCCGCGCCGCGTGCGGGACCACCTTGGAGCGGAGGCCGACGAACTGCTGAAGCATCGGTTCGGCGTCATCAACGTCTGGCGCCCGATCCGCGGGCCGGTGCTGGATTCGCCGCTCGCGCTCTGCGACGCGCGGAGCTTTACCGACGCGGACCTGATCGCGAGCGACCTGGTGTATCCGCATGTGCGCGGCGAAACCTCCTCGGTCGAGTACAAGCCGGGGCATCGCTGGTACTATTTCTCCGAGCAGCAGCCGGATGAAGTCGTGCTGATCCGCGTGCATGACAGCGCGACGGACGGGCGCGCGCGGCTCTCGTTCCATACCTCGTTCGAGAATCCGCTGGCGCCGCCCGATGCGCCGCCGCGCGAGAGCATCGAGGTTCGTAGCCTGGTGTTCTTCCCGCCGGGCGCTTGAACTTTCCGCCGGCGAGCTTCGGCTCGCCGGCTTCGCTTTCAGTCGATTGCCAGTCATCGTGCTCTTGCGGGCAGTCCGCGAGGGTGGCAGGGTTGTGGAAACACAAAGGCGACCCTGTCGGAACAAGTCTTTTAGCTGCGGGGCGACCTTCGAATTTTGAGGGAAAGCGATGTCCGCAGCGAATTCGACCGCCGGCGGTTTCATTGCCGACGAAACGGCACTTGAGCGAAGCACGATCCGCAAGGTGGTGTTCCGGCTCGTGCCGATCTTCCTGCTGTGCAATTTCGCGAACTATCTCGATCGCACGAATGTCGGCTTCGCCGCGCTGACGATGAACCGCGACATGCAGTTCGACGGCACGACGTTCGGCATCGGCGCCGGCATCTTCGCGCTCGGCTACGTCCTGTTCCAGGTGCCGAGCAATGTCGTCATGGAGCGGGTGGGTGCGCGGTTCTGGCTGGCGCTCATCATGATGATCTGGGGAGTCGTGTCGGCGCTGAACGCGGCGATCTGGAGCGCCACCAGCTTCTACGTGGTCCGGATCATGCTCGGCGCCGCCGAGGCGGGCTTCGCGCCGGCGATGATCGTGTATCTGACGTACTGGGTGCCGCATCGTCAGCGTTCGCGGATGCTGGCGCTGGCCGGCACCGCGTCGATTCTTTCCGCATTGATCGGCTCGCCGTTATCCGGGTGGCTGCTCGGGGCAATGGACGGCGTCTCGGGCCTCGCCGGCTGGCGCTGGCTGTTCCTCATCGAGGCGGTGCCCGCCCTGCTCATGGGGCTGGTCGTCGCGGTGCTGCTCAATTCCAAGGTCGACCATGCGAGCTGGCTGACCGCCGACGAGCGCGGCTGGCTCGCCCGCACCATCCAGGCCGAACGGGTGGAGCGGGAAGCGGCGGGCCGTCACAGCCTCGGGCAGGCGCTGGCGCATCCGCGCGTGCTGATGCTGGCCTTGATCTATTTCTGCATGATCCTCAGCCTCGCCGGCATGGGCATGTGGATGCCCTTGATGATCAAGCAGTTCGGGCTGACCAATGCGCAGGTGGGCTGGGCGCTGATGGCGCCGAACGCCGTCGCGGTGGTGGGATTGCAGCTCTGGACGCGCCACTCGGACCGCACCGGCGAGCGCACCTGGCACATCATCGCGGCCTGTCTGCTGGTTGCGGTCGGCGTGCTGCTCAGCGCCAACACCGTGTCGGCGGCGCTGGCGCTGACCGGGCTGGCCTTCGTCATCCTCGGCTCGTGGTCGGCGATCGCGATCTTCTGGACGCTGCCGACCATGTTTCTCACCGGCGTGGCGGCGGCCGGGGCGGTGGCGCTCATCAACTCGGTGGGCAATCTCAGCGGCTTCTTCGGGCCGTACCTGATCGGCTCGCTGCGCGACCATACCGGCTCGTTCACCATCAGCCTGGTCGCACTCGCGGCGTCGAGCGTGGTCGCCGCGATCCTGGTCGGTGTGACGGCCAGCAGTTCGCCGTCCCGCGCATCGACCCAGTACGGCGAAGCGGCGCGATAGAACCGGACGATCAGAACGCCGACGGCGGCGGGCGCCGCATGATGGCGACGAGCAGCAGGCAGACGAGCGCGCCGACCGCCGCCGCCAGGAAGCCGTCGATGAACGAGAGCACCGACGCCTGCTGCGCGACCGTGGTGGCAAGCAGCTTCGCGGCGCGCGCGGCGGCCTCGCCGAGATCGGCGGTGCGCGAGCCGACCGCCGCCTGATACGCCGACAGCCGGTCCACGGTCGCGCCGGCGATGCCGTCGACGTGCAGCCCGACCAGGTTGGAATGCACCTGCTCGCGCATCCGCACGAAGGTCTGCATGAAGGCGGTGCCGACCTCGCCGCCGAACAGCCGGCTGATCTGGATGAGGCAGCCGATGGTCAGCGCGTCGGACGGATGGATCGAGCGCACGATCAGCACGACCAGGGCGGTGAGCGCGAAGGATTGGCCGATCGCCTGGAGGATCTGCGACGGCAGGAAATCCACCGTCGCCCATTGGCTCGTCAGGTCGGTCGCCATCAGGCAGGCCGCGCCGATGAGAGCGGAGCCGAACGCAAGGACCCAGCGCGCGTCGATCCGACGCAGCAAGGCGCCGAGCGGCAGGACGATGGCGATCTGCGGCAGCGCGATCCACAGCAGCACGGCGCCGACCTGCAGCTCGCGGAAGTTCTGCACCGTCAGCAGGTAGGTCGGGATGATGTAGGCGGTCGAGAGGATGATGAAGCGGAAGCCGGACAGCAGCAGCAGGAGCAGCGGCAGGTTCTCCCGCACGATGAGCCGCAGGTTGAGGAATGGGCGCGGCGTGACCAGCTCGCGCAGCACGAAGACGAGGGTGAAGATGCCGCCCAGCGACAGCAGGCCGACGACGGTGCCGCTGCCGGTCCAATCCAGCCGGTTGCCCTGATCGAGGCCGGCATAGAGCAGCGTGAAGCCACTCGCGGCGTAGGCAATTCCCGGCCAGTCGAGCTCGCGCAGCAGGGCGGCGTTGACCTTCTCGCGCGGCACGCCGTACCAGACGCAGGCGAACATCGCCGGCAGCATGGCGCAGTACTGCCAGTCTATCCAACGCCAGGACAGGTGATCGGAATACCAGCCCTCCAGCGAGGCGGCGACGTTCTGCGACAGCTCGGAATTCATCGCGTAGACCGCGAGGCCGTACACGATGAGCCGCGCCGGCAGGCTGCGGATGATGAAGCTGATGGTGAGCGGGATGAAGGTGCCCGAGCCGACGCCGCCGAGGAACTGCATCGCGAGGAACCCGGCGAGGTTGGGCGAGAGCGGCCCGAGCAGGCTCGTCATGAAGAACATCAGGATGCCGAGCAGCAGCACGCGCCGCACGCCGAACACCGCGCCGAGATAGGGCGAGGCGACGCCGGCGAGCATCTGGCCGAGCCCGAAGCTCGTCGTGATCCAGGCGCCCTCGTCGAACCCGGCGGAGAGCCCGCCGCGCAGATCGGCGACGCCGAAGCTCGTCACCCGGCTGCCGAGGGTCGCCATGATCGAGCCGAGCAGCACGCCGAGGATGCCGATATAGGGGCGGATCGAGTCCGCGGTGAGGCGGGGATGCGCGGCGGCGTGCGGCTGCAATGCGCGCCCGCACGCGCTCACCGGTGCGAGATGCAGCGTCATCGGTGCGCGACGGACGCGGGGGCCGCGCCGCCGCTGGTCGCCCGCGTGTCGATGGTGGCCTCGACCGACATGCCGGGGCGCACGAGGGTGCCGAGCGAGGGGTTGGGATCGAGCGCGATCTTGACCGGGAC
>DATIMU010000472.1:0-2888 GCA_035475015.1 Acetobacteraceae bacterium | reverse complement strand
ATGCAGTCGATCATCGCGAATTCTTCGGCAACCCGCGTCGGCGGATTGTACAGCGCGATCGAGTTGCCCATGACGCAGATCGCCGTGTTGGTCGTGCGCCGCGCCAGCGAGGACGCAATGAGATTGGGCGACGGCATCAGCCCATAGCCGTTCGAGTGATGCTCGTTGCAGCAGATCGCATCGAACCCGCACTCGGCGGCGAACTCCATCTCGTCCATGAAGTCGTTGTACATGTGATGCGCGCGGCGCGGATCGAACAGCGACGAGTGGATGTCCACCCACACCGATGGGTTCTTCTCCCGGAAATCGTCGGGAAGCTCGGTATATGGCATCAGATGAAACCACATGAACTTCATGGCGGCGTCTCCAGCGTTATCGGATCTCGGCTCAGCAGGTCAGAATGGCGTCGGACCGCGCCCACTCCGCGAGTGCCGCGACGGTGCCGATGAGGAAGCCGTTGGCCGCCGCGAAGGGCAGCAACTCGTCGCGCAGCATGGCCTCGCCATCCTCGCCGAGGATCTCGCAAATGGCGGCGGCGGGCACCAGGCCCGCGCCCTCCGCCAGCACCACGCCCGATTCGGTGTGGCCCTGCCGCTCCTCGAGGCCGCCGGCGCGCGCGGCCAGCGGGAACACGTGGCCGGGCGAGACCAGATCGTCCGGCGTCGTCGCCACGTCGCCGAGCAGGCGGATGGTGCGGGCGCGGTCGCGCGCCGAGATGCCGGTGCCGATGCCGACCGCCGCATCGACCGACGCGGTGAAGGCGGTGCCCTTGGGGTCGCGATTGGTCCGCACCATCGGCGCGAGCCCGAACCGCGCCACCAAGGTCGGCGCGAGCGCGATACAGATCAGCCCGCCGCACTGCCGGATCATGAAGGCGACGAGTGCCGGGCTGGCGAACTGGGCGGCGAACACGAGATCGCCCTCGTTCTCGCGATCCTCGTCGTCGCACAGGATCACCGGGCGCCCGGCGCGGATCGCATCGATCAGCGTGTCCGGTCGCGCAAAGGAAGGAAGACGCAGCAAACCCGGTCTGGGCGCGTAGGAACTCGCGTCCGCCGGCTTTGTCGTGCTGCTCAAGCGTGAGGCCAGCGTGTCCGTACCCATCACCGCCTCCCACGGGTGTCTACCAATGAGTATTGGAGCCGCCCTTGCGGTACGTCAACCGCGCCCGGTTCAATGCGCCCCTTCAAGATACGCGGCGCGGATTTCCGGGCGGGCCAGCAATTCGGCCCCCTTCCCGGCCATCGTGATGGCCCCGTTGACCAGCACGTAGCCGCGATCGGCCAGCCGGAGCGCCTGGAAGGCGTTCTGCTCTACGAGCAGAACGGTGAGCCCGGTATTGCGATTCAACTCGCGGATCGCCCCGAAGATTTGCCGAACGATGAGCGGCGCGAGCCCGAGGCTCGGCTCGTCGAGCAGCAGCAGGCGCGGGCGCGACATCAGCGCCCGGCCGATCGACAGCATCTGCTGCTCGCCGCCCGAGAGGGTGCCGCCGCGCTGGTGAACGCGCTCCTTCAGCCGGGGGAACAAAGCAAACACCTGGTCGAGCAAGGCGGCGAAATCGACATTGCCCGCCACCTCGGCGCCCATTTGCAGGTTCTCGTAGACCGTCATGCGGGGGAAAATCCGCCGCCCCTCCGGCGACTGGGCAATCCGCTTGCGCATGATCGCATGGGTCGGCAGGCGGGTGATGTCCTCGCCGTCGTAGACGATCGTACCGTCGCGCGCTTGCGGCTGGCCGCAGACCGTCATCATCAGGGTGGATTTCCCCGCCCCGTTGGCGCCGATCAGCGTGACGATCTCGCCCTCGTTCACCTCCAGATCGACCCCGCGCAGCGCCTGGATCGCGCCGTAGAACGCCGTCACCCCGGAAAGGCTCAGGAGGCTCACGCAACCACTTCCTCGGCCGGCACCTCGTCCTCGTCGCCCTCGCCGAGATAGGCGGCGATGACGTGCGGGTCGGCGCGCACCTCGGCGGGCGTGCCGTCGCTGATCTTGCGGCCGTGGTCGAGCACGACAATGTGGTCGCTGATCCGCATCACCACGCCCATGTCATGCTCGATCAGCAGGATCGAGCAGCCATCCGCGCGGATACGCAGCAGCAGCTGATTGAGCGCGTCGCTCTCGCGCGGATTGAGGCCGGCGGCCGGCTCGTCGAGGCACAGCAGCACCGGGTCGATGCACATGGCCCGCGCGATCTCGAGCCGCCGCTGCGCCCCGTAGGGCAGCGCGCCGGCCGGATCGTCGGCCCGCTCGGTGAGGCCGATCGCGTCGAGCCAGAACCGCGCCCGCTCGATCGCCGCGCGCTCGGCCGCCGGGTAGCGGCTCAGGCCAAGCACCGCAAGAATGCCGAAGCCGGTCGCCGCCATCAGCGTGTTGTGCTGGGCGACGAGCAGGTTCTCCAACACCGTCATGCCGGCGAACAGGCGGATATTCTGGAATGTGCGCGCGACGCGCGCACGACGCGCGATACGGTGGCCGGGCAGGCGCTGCAACGCGAACCGCGCGCCGTCGGCATGGGTCAGCGACACCCCGCCGCCGGTCGGGCGGTAGAATCCGGTGATGCAGTTGAACACCGTCGTCTTGCCGGCGCCGTTGGGGCCGATCACGGCGGTGATCTCGCCGCGCCGCGCGACGAAGGACAGCGTGTCGACCGCGCGCAGCCCGCCGAAGCGCATCGTCAGGCCGGACACTTCGAGGAGTTCGTCGGCCATCCGTCAGCCGCGACCTTGCGCGACCAGCTCGGCGGAGATCTCCCGCTTGCGTCCGAGGGCCACGGTCGGCGTGCGCCCCGCCACCAGCCCGCGCGGACGCAGCACCATGATGAGCACCAGGGCGCCGCCGAACACCAGCATCCGGTACTCGGCCAGCGCCCGGAACACCTCGAA
>DATIMU010000471.1:0-2584 GCA_035475015.1 Acetobacteraceae bacterium | reverse complement strand
GCCCGGCTCGCCGAACTCGGACGGTCCGGGCTTGACCCGTCCGATGTCGCCGCCCAAGTGCTCACCGCCATCCGCGAGGACGAACTCTACGTGTTCACGCACCCGGAAATTCGCGCTGAACTTGAGGAACGCTTTGCCGCCATCCTGACGGCGATGGACAAGGCGGCGACCCGCTGATGGCCGTGCCCGCGCTCTCGGTTCTCGACCTCGCGCCGGTGCCTCGGGGTGCTACGCCCGGTGACGCGCTACGTCGTTCGCTCGACCTCGCGCGGCATGTCGAGGGGTGGGGCTATCGCCGCTTCTGGCTCGCCGAGCATCACAACATGGTCGGCATCGCCAGCGCCGCGACCGCCGTCGTGATCGGCTATATCGCCGGCGGCACCCGCACGATTCGCGTGGGCTCCGGCGGCATCATGCTGCCCAATCACGCGCCGATGGTGATCGCCGAACAGTTCGGCACATTGGAATCCCTCTATCCCGGCCGCGTCGATCTCGGGCTCGGGCGGGCGCCCGGCACCGACCAGCTCACGCTCCGAGCTTTGCGGCGCGATCCCTCCGCCGCCGACGCTTTCCCGCGTGACGTGCTCGAATTGCAGGCGCTGCTCGGCCCGCTGCGGCCGGGACAGGCGGTGCAGGCGGTTCCGGGAACCGATCTCAACGTGCCGCTGTGGATTCTCGGATCGAGCCTGTTCGGCGCCCAGCTTGCCGCGATGCTCGGCCTGCCCTTCGCCTTCGCATCGCATTTCGCTCCGGGCGCGCTGATGCAGGCGCTGGAGGTCTACCGCGCCCGCTTCAAGCCGTCCGAGCAGCTCGACCGTCCCTACGCGATGGTCGGCGTCAACGTGATCGCCGCCGAGACCGATGCCGAGGCGCGGCGGCTCTTTACGTCGGCGCAGCAGAGCTTCGCCAACCTGTTCCGCGGCACGCGCGGCCAGCTGCAGCCGCCGATCGACGACATCGAAACCTACTGGTCGTCCGGCGAGAAGGCGCAAGCGATGGACATGCTGGCCTGCTCGTTCGTCGGCTCGCCGGCGACGATCCAGCGCGAACTCGCGCCGTTCATCGAACGCACCGGCGCCGATGAGCTGATGGTCGCGTCGTCGATCTACGATCACGCGGCGCGGCTGCGTTCCTACGAGCTTTTGGCGGACATCAAGCAGGCCTGACCGCTATTTGTCGAAATGGGTCAGCTCCGCGCCGTCATCGGCGACGAACACCGCGAGCAGGCTGGCGGGCTCCGTGGCGCTGGCGTTCTCGCTGACGAGATGCTCGCTGCCCGGCGGCTCGAAGAAGGCCTCCCCCGTCTTGTAGACGCGGGCGGGTCCGGTGGCGGCGCTCTGGGAGCGGATCGCGCCGGAGAGCACGTAGCCGAACACACTGCCCGCGTGATGATGCTTGGCGGATTTTCCGCCCGGGGCATAGGTGACGACGACGGCGGTCAGCTGCTTGCCCGGCACGTTCGGCAGCTTCTCGGCGAGCACGGGCGCCACCTTCTCGGCGTTGCGCTCGCCGGCCGCCCGCGAGGCCGGTCCGGCCAGCGTGACGCACGCGAGCAACGCGGCGGCGACCAGTTTCGTCGGGTTCATCGCTTCGTCCTCCCTTGGTGGAACGATCAGTGTCCCGCGCCCGCCTCCAAATGGCTCGGTTTCTTCAGTAACAGTGTCGCGATGAGGGCCACGATCAGCGCGGCGCCGAGCAGGTAGAAGGTGTCGCTGAACCCGAGGATATAGGCCTGCTGGCGCACGGTCTGCCCGACGGCTACGACCGCGCGGTGCCACGCGGCGGCCGGATCGGCGACGCCATGCGCCTGGAAGTGCCGAGTGAGCGTCTCGATCCGCTCGCGCGTTGCCGGGGCGAACAGCGAGACCGATTGCGAGAGCACGTTGGAGTGGAACTGCTCGCGCTTGGTGAGGAAGGTCTGCAGTACCGCGATGCCGATGGCGCCGCCGAGATTGCGCACCATGTTGAACAGCGCCGACGCCGACCCCGCGTTCGCCGCCTCGATCCCGGCGGTGGCGATTGCGGAGAGCGGCGCGAACACCAGGGCCTGGCCGATGGCGCGGACGATGTTGGGCCAGAGCAGCTGGTCGGCGGCGTAATCCGGGCTCATCGCGACGTTCATGAAATTGCTCGCCGCGAACAGCGCGAAGCCGACGGCGATGACCAGGCGCGCGTCGAACAGCCGCATCAGCCGTGGCACGAGCGGGATCAGCACGAGCTGCGGCAGGCCGGTCCACGCCAGCACCATGCCGATCTGCTCGGCGTTGTAGCCTTGCACGCGCGAGAGATAGACGGGAAGGATGAACACGGAACCGTAGAGTGCCGTGCCGAGCAGGAAATTGGCGAGGATGCCGAAGCCGAAATTGCGCCGTGCCAGCAGCCGCAGATTGAGCAGTGGCCGCGCGCTGGTGAGCTCGATCCACAGGAACAGCGAGAGTGAAACGGCGGCGACGATCGAGAGACGCAGGATGAACGGTGAGCCGAACCAGTCGTCCTTGTTGCCCTCCTCGAGCACCGTCTGCAGCGCGCCGAGTCCGATCGCCATCGTCGCGACGCCCGGCCAGTCGCCTTGCCGCAGCAGCGA
>DATIMU010000470.1:0-8310 GCA_035475015.1 Acetobacteraceae bacterium | reverse complement strand
GCGCATGGACTGACGGATGCCGCCGGGCCGCCGCCGCTCACCCGGGCGCGCCACCGCGCGGCCCTGCGGGAGGCGGCGGAGCGGCTGGCCGGGGCGCGGGCGGCAGCATGGCCCGAGTTGCGGGCGGAGGATCTGCGCTTGGCGCTGCGGGCGCTGGGCCGCGTCACGGGGCAAGTCGGCGTGGAAGATATACTGGACACAATATTTGCACGATTCTGCATAGGCAAGTAGCCGATCTGTGGACGTGTTTGGCGAGGCAGTATCATGGACTCCCGTTACGACGTAATTGTGATCGGCGGCGGACACGCCGGCTGCGAGGCGGCGGCGGCGGCGGCGCGGATGGGCGCGCGGACGTTGCTGCTGACCCATCGGCTCGACACGGTCGGAGAGATGTCTTGCAACCCGGCGATCGGCGGGATCGGCAAGGGGCATCTGGTGCGCGAGATCGACGCGCTGGATGGGCTGATGGGCCGCGCCGCCGACATCGCGGGGATCCATTTCAAGATGCTCAACCGGAGCAAGGGCCCCGCGGTGCGCGGGCCCCGAGCACAGGCGGACCGGGCGCTGTATCGCCGCGCCGTCCAGGGGTTGCTGGCGGAGACCGAGGGGCTGGATTTGCGAGCGGCCTCCGTTGAGGATCTGGAGGTCGACCGCGCCGGGAACCTCGCGGCGGTGCTGTGCGCCGGCGGCGAACGGATCGGGTGTGGCGCCGCGGTGCTCACGGCCGGGACCTTTCTTCGCGGGATGATCCATGTCGGCGACCGGCAGACCCCGGCTGGGCGGGTGGGCGAGGCGCCTTCGATCGGGTTGGCACGGACATTGGCGCGGCTCGATCTGCCGCTCGGGCGCCTTAAGACGGGCACGCCGCCGCGCCTGGATCGCCACGGTATCGACTGGGACGGGCTCGAACCGGATCCCGGGGACTGCGATCCGGAGCCGTTTAGCACCATGACCGAGCGGATCGTCAATCCGCAGGTTGCCTGCCGGATGACCGCGACCACGGCGGCGACTCACGCGCTCATCCGAGAGAACTTGCATCGCTCGGCAGTATACGGCGGCGCGATTTCGGGCCCGGGTCCCCGCTACTGCCCGTCGATCGAGGATAAGGTGGTGCGTTTCGCCGGCCGCGACCGCCACACCATCTTTCTCGAGCCAGAGGGTCTGACGGATACCACCGTCTATCCCAACGGCATCTCCACCAGCCTTCCCGAGGACGTCCAGGCGGCGATGCTGCGGACCATCCCGGGCCTCGAGAATGCCCGCATGATCCGGCCGGGCTATGCCGTTGAGTACGATTTCGTCGATCCGCGGGCGCTCGATGCGTCGCTTGCCCTCCGGCGGCTGCCTGGATTGTTTCTGGCGGGCCAGATCAACGGAACCACCGGCTACGAGGAGGCCGCCGCCCAGGGCCTCTTGGCCGGGGTGAATGCCGCGCGCCGGGCAGGAGGCGGGAGGGCGCTAAGCTTGGGACGCTCGGACGCCTATATCGGTGTGCTGGTGGACGATCTGGTCACGCAAGGGGTGAGCGAGCCTTATCGCATGTTTACCTCGCGCGCGGAATTTCGCCTCAGCCTGCGGGCGGACAACGCCGATCTTCGGCTGACCGAGATTGGCTTGGCATGGGGGTGCGTCGGCACACACCGCGCGGGGCGGTTTCTGGCATACCAGGGTGAGGTGAATGCGGCGCTTGGACGGGCGCGGGAGTCGACCGCTGGCCGGTCTGGGCCGGATGGTCGCAAGCGTCCAACGATGGATTTGATGATTACTGGAGGCACACAGCGTGGCAGCGAGGCGCCCTGGCTGCTTGCGCTGCCGAAGCGCGTTCGGGAACAGGTTGAGGTCGAGGCCCGCTATGCGGGTTATTTGCGCCGGCAGGAGGCCGAGATTCGGGGGTTTCGTCGAGAAGAGAACTTGGCGCTGGAGGGCGTCGATTTCGCCCGGATCGGCGGATTGACCGTCGAATTGCGAGAAAAGCTCACCCGGCAACGGCCAGCCTCGCTCGGTGCCGCCTCCCGTATCCAGGGCATGACCCCGGCGGCGCTGGGCGCGTTGCTCGCCCACCTTCGCAAGATCGCTCCGGTCTCAAGTGCCCAGTGATGTTTCACGTGAAACACTGGCACGTGTTGGTGTCGATGTTTCACGTGAAACACTGGAGCGGCTGGCGTGCCATGTTGCCCTACTGCTGCGCTGGAATCGAACGGTCAACCTCATTGCGGAGGCTGGCGAGCATGAAGTCTGGGCTCGTCATATCGCCGATTCGGCCCAATTGGCCGCATTGATCCCGCCAGGCACCCAGCACGGAATCGATCTCGGTGCGGGCGCGGGCTTCCCCGGTCTCGTGCTGGCGTTGATGACCGGTATCCGCTTCGATCTGATCGAGGCGGATCACCGCAAGGCGACCTTCCTCCGGGAGGCTGCCCGCGTGACCGGGGCGGCCGTCCGCGTTCACGCGGTGCGCGTCGAATGTGCCCGGGTGGAGCTTGCCCCGCTGGTCACGGCACGTGCCCTCGCGCCTCTCCCCAAGCTGCTTTCCCTGGCGGCGCCGCTGTTGCTGAAGGATGGCGTCGCGCTGTTTCCCAAAGGCCGGACTGCCGAGAACGAATTGACGAAGGCCCGCCGGGAATGGCACATGCAGGTGCGGCGAATCCCGAGCCGCACCGCCCCCGGGGCGACCATCCTCATGCTCAGCGAGATCCATCGTGCCGGAGCCCCCGAACGAGGCGCAGGCTGACGCGATACCCCCTCGTGGCCCGAGGACCAGAATTCTCGCGGTGGCCAATCAGAAGGGTGGCGTCGGCAAAACCACGACAGCGATCAACCTGGCCGCCGCTGTCGCGGCAACCGGCCTGTCCGTGCTGCTGATCGACCTCGACCCGCAAGGGAATGCCTCGACCGGGCTCGGCCTCGCCGGCAATGATCGGAAAGCCGGCAGCTATCGCCTGCTGATGAGCCGCGACGCATCCTCGGACGTCGTGCGCGACACTGGCATTCCCGGCCTGAGCCTGGTCCCGGCCGAGCCCGACCTCGCTGGGGCCGAGATCGAGCTCGTCGGACTGCTGCGCCGGGAGTATCGGCTCCGCGACGCCCTCGCAGGCCTCCGCGCGTCCGGCGGACCATACCGATTGATCCTGATCGACTGCCCGCCGAGCCTCGGTTTGTTGACCCTCAACGCGCTGGTCGCCGCGGACGGCGTTCTGGTGCCGCTG
Organism: Acetobacteraceae bacterium; assembly: GCA_035475015.1. Classification (GTDB taxonomy): domain Bacteria; phylum Pseudomonadota; class Alphaproteobacteria; order Acetobacterales; family Acetobacteraceae; genus JAFKFI01. The sequence goes on along the minus strand of DATIMU010000470.1, from coordinate 5,104 downwards.
CAATGCGAGTTCTTCGCTCTCGAGGGCGTCACCCAGCTCGTCCGCACCATCGAGCTGGTCCGGCGCGGGCTGAACACTGCGCTCCGGCTGCAAGGAATTATCCTCACGATGCATGATCGACGCAACAATCTCTCTGAGCTCGTCGCGGCCGACGCCCGTGGCTTTTTCGGTGACCGGGTCTACGACACGGTGATCCCGCGCAATATCCGCATTTCCGAGGCGCCGAGCCACGGCAAGCCGGTGCTGCTGTACGATTTCCGCTCCCCGGGCGCGCAGGCCTATGTTCGGCTGGCGCACGAGCTGCTCGAGCGGGAGCGGAATGATCAGGGTGAGCCTGCGTGAGCGCGCGCGACACCGGACCGCGCCTCGGTCGCGGTCTCGCCGCCTTGTTGGGCGAAACGATGCCCGCGGCGGGCATTCCGCCGCGGGACGGCATCCAGCCGATCCCGGTCGAATTGCTCGAGCCCGGCCCCTTCCAGCCCCGCGCGAGGATGGATGCCACCTCGCTCGACGAGCTTGCCGAGTCGGTTCGCGCGCGGGGAATCCTGCAGCCGCTGCTCGCCCGGCCGCACCCTCGGGAGCCTGACCGCTATCAGATCATCGCCGGCGAACGCCGCTGGCGGGCGGCTCAGACGGCCGGCCTGCATGAGGTTCCCGTGCTGGTCCGGGGCCTCGCTGACGCAGAAGCGATGGCGGCGTCGCTGGTCGAGAACCTACAACGGCAAGACCTCAACCCGATCGAGGAGGCGGACGGCTATCGGCGCCTGATGCGGGAATTCGGCATGACCCAGGACGGCCTCGCCCAGACCGTCGGGAAATCGCGCAGCCATGTCGCCAACACGCTGCGTCTGCTCAACCTGCCGGACACGGTGAAGGCCGAGGTGCGTAATGGCGCCCTGTCGGCGGGCCACGCGCGGGCGCTGCTGAGCCATCCCGACCCGCAGAAGGGCGCACTGGCAGTGATCGCCCGGGGGCTCAACGTCCGCCAGACCGAGGCGCTGTCCAGCAGACCGGAGCCCGCGATCACCGCTCCGCCGCCACAAGACCCGCAGGATGCCGTCACGCGCGCCGTCGAGCGGGACCTCGCGGAACGCCTGGGATTGCGGGTGCAGATCTCCTTCGACGGCAAGGGAGGCACATTGCGCATCCACTACCGCTCGCTCGATCAGCTCGACGGGTTGATCGAGCTTCTCAGGCGGGAGTAGCGGAGCCGCGCGCTCGTCGTGCCGCCGCCGCTCGACGTGCCACCACCATCAGCGCGTTGCGGCAGATCGTCTCGGCCGGCGCACCGGTCCGCCGACAACCGCGCTCCGCATCGTTCAGTCCCTCCAGCGCAGCCTCCAGCGCGGCAACCGGCCAGAGTCGCAGTGCGCGGGTGAGCGCCGCTTGGCGCTGCCAGAACACCGGCGGGCGCGCGGCTCGGATCGCTTCCTCGGGGCGCGCGCCGTCGGCAACAGCAAGGCGCACGCGATGCAGTCGCTGCAAATGGCCCAGCCCGGCACGCAGCGCGGACGACGCGGCCTGCCCGCCGGCCAGCGCGAGCTCCAGCGCGCGATCGAGGCCGGCGACATCCCCTTCGGTCGCCGCGAACAGCGCGTCGTCGAGCGACAGCCCCGCCACATCGCCGATGCACGCCATGGCAGCCGCGAGATCGACCACCCCGCCGCTCCCCGCATGGAGTGCCAGTTTCTCCAGTTCCTTGCGGGTCAGCGCTCGGTCGGCGCCGAGCTGCGCCGTGAGCCAGACCAGCGCCTCCGCCTCGATGGTGACGTCGGCCTCGGCCAAGGCCGCGCGCACCGTTGCCTCCAGTGCCTTTCCCTCCTCGGGATAGCAGCCGATCGCCGCGCCGTCGGGCGCGGCCTCCAGCGCGGTGCGCAGCTTGGAGCGGGACGGCAGCCCCGGCCCCTCCAGCACGACCAAGGCCTCGCCCCGGCCAGCGAGCACGGCCTTGACCGCGCCCAGCGCACCATCCGTCACGTCGCGCACCCGCACCGCGCGGCGCCCGCCGGTCAGCGACAGGGCGGCCGCCTCGGCTTCGAGGCGCGCAGCGGCGTCGCGATCGAGATCCGCCACGCGGAAGGGGTCGTCCAGCGATCCGGCCACCAGCCGCACCAGCCCGTTGCCCCGCTCTCGGATTAGGCCGCCATCGTCGCCGAACAGCAGGATCACGCGGCAGGCGCCGGGATCGCGCAGGAAGGCGACGACGCGGCGCGCATCGACTCGCACCCCGATTCAGCCCGAGGACGCGGCTTGGTCGGCCCGGCGGTTGAAATAACTCGCCAACTGCATCACGACCTGATCGGCCAGTCGCTCGGCCAGGCGCTTCTGCACCACCTCGGTCTCAAGGTCGGCGGCGAAGAACTGCTCGTTCAGGATGTTGAGGTCGTCCACCGCCCGCGCCGTGTCGCGGGTCAGCACCGTGCGCGCGAGATCCTGCGCGCGCAGCGTCCATTCGGCCCGCCCGATCATGCGAATGCGCGTGACCGAGTTGTCCTGTCGGATGGCGATGCCCTCGCCGGAAATGCCGAACCCCACGGCCAAGTCGTAGCGTCGAGCCACGCCGCTGCCCGAGCCTTCCAGCCGCTCCTGTAGAGCCTGACGCAAAAGCTGGCCGGGACGATCGCCGATGATGTCGACCGATACGGCCGCCAGCTCGCGCGATGTGGTGCCCAGCTGACCCGAGCTCGCCCTCTGGTACATAGGGTGGAACCCGCAGCCGCCCAGGGTCGCAGACAAGGCGCCAAGCAGCAACCCACGCCTGTGGAGCTTCGAGCCGCCCTTCGCCATCTCAGCCCGCCACCACGAAATTGACGATCCGGTTCGGCACATGGATGCGCTTGACGATCCGTTTGCCCTGGAGCAGCCCCGCGACATGCGGTTCGGCCTCCGCCGCGGCCAGCACCATTGCGGCCGGCGCGTCGGGCGGCATCTCGATGGTGCCGCGCAATTTGCCCATCACCTGCACCGCCACCGTCACCGCCTCGGCGGCGAGCAGCGACGGCTCGGCCTCCGGCCAGGGCAGCTCGGCGACCAGCAGCGCGGCCCCAGGATGCAGCCTGGCATGCATCTCCTCGGCGAGATGCGGCATCATCGGCGAGACCAGGCGGGCCAGCCCGTCCACCGCCTCGCGCCGCGCCCAGGCCATGCCCTCGCCGCCGGCCGGTTCGCGCTCTGCGTCGGCGACCGCGTTGGCCAGCTCGTAGAGCCGGGCGACCGCGACATTGAACGCGAACTCCTCCAGCGCCTCGGTCACCGCCGCGATCGCGCGATGCGTCGCGCGCCGCAGCGTCCGCGCCGCCGGTGAGAACGACGCCGGCATGATATCGGCATCGTCACGGCCGTCCCCCGCCAGCGCCTCGGCCAGCCGATAGACGCGCTGGACGAAGCGGAACGCCCCCGCGGCGCCGGCCTCGGTCCACTCCATGTCGCGCTCGGGCGGGTTGTCTGACAGGATGAACCAGCGCGGCGTATCGGCGCCGTAGCGCGCGATGATGGCGTCGGGGTCCACCGTGTTGCGGCGCGATTTCGACATCTTCTCGACCCGCCCGACGCTGACCGCCTCGCCGGTCGCCCGATCGACCACGCTGCCATCCGCCCGCCGCTCGACCTCCGCCGGATAGCGCCACTGCCCGTCGGCCCCGCGATAGCTTTCATGCGTAACCATCCCCTGGGTGAATAGGCCGGCGAAGGGCTCCGTCACGTCGAGATGGCCGGTGTCGCGCAGCGCGCGGGTGAAGAACCGTGCGTACAGCAGATGCAGGATGGCGTGCTCGATACCGCCGATATACTGATCGACCGCCATCCAGTGCCGTGCTGCGGCGCGCGCCACCGGTTCGGCGGCGTGCGGGCTGCAGAACCGGGCGAAATACCAGGAGCTGTCGACGAACGTATCGAACGTGTCGGTCTCGCGCGTCGCCGCCCTGTCGCAGCGCGGGCAGCGTACGTGCTTCCAGCTCGGATGATGGTCGAGCGGATTGCCCGGCCGGTCGAACGTCACGTCGTCGGGCAGCACCACGGGCAATTGCTCGTCCGGCACCGGCACCACGCCGCACGCCGCGCAATGGATCACCGGGATCGGACAGCCCCAGTAGCGTTGCCGGCTGACCCCCCAGTCGCGCAGCCGCCAGTTTGTTACCCCAGCACCCACGCCTTGCCGCGCCAGCGCGTCGATCGCGGCGCGCTTGGCGGCATCCACGTCCAGCCTGTCGAGGAAGCCGGAATTGATGATCGTGCCCGGTCCGACATAGGCCTCGTCGCCGACCGCGAACGCCGCTGCGTCCTCGCCCGGCGGCAGCACCACGGGAACCACCGACAGGCCGTATTTGCGGGCGAATTCGAGGTCGCGCTGGTCGTGCGCCGGGCAGCCGAAGATTGCCCCGGTGCCGTATTCCATCAGCACGAAATTGGCGATCCATACGGGGTAGCTGACATCCGCCAGGAACGGGTGGCGCACGCGCAACCCCGTGTCAAAGCCCTTCTTCTCGGCGGCCTCGATCACCGCCTCGCTGGTGCCCATCGAACGGCATTCCGCGACGAATGCCGCCGCCGCCGGGTCGCGCGCCGCGACTGAAGCCGCCAGCGGATGCTCCGGCGCCATCGCCAGGAACGACATGCCGAACAGCGTGTCGGGCCGCGTGGTGTATACCTCGACCCGGCCGATCCCGTCGGTCGGCGTATCGAGGGCGAAGCCGAGCCGCGCACCCTCGCTGCGGCCGATCCACTTCTCCTGCATCACCCGCACCCGTTCGGGCCAGCGGTCGAGCCGGTCGAGGGCGGCGAGCAGGTCTGGCGCGTAGTTGGTGATCTTGAGGAACCATTGCGACAGCCGCTTCTTCTCGACCGGCGCGCCGGAGCGCCAGCCGCGCCCGTCGATCACCTGCTCGTTGGCGAGCACCGTGCCGTCCACCGGGTCCCAGTTCACCCAGGCGTCGCGCCGCTCGGCGAGGCCGGCGCGCAGCAGGTCGAGGAACAGCTTCTGCTGCTGACCGTAATAGGCCGGGTCGCAGGTGGCGAACTCGCGGCTCCAGTCGAGCGACAGGCCCATGCGCTGCAATTCGGCGCGCATCGCGGCGATGTTCTCCCAGGTCCACGCCGCCGGATGCAC
>DATIMU010000469.1:0-3516 GCA_035475015.1 Acetobacteraceae bacterium | reverse complement strand
CAGCGTTCCGCGAAGTCGCGCTCATAGCCGCGCGCCACCATGCCGTCGACCATCTTGCTGAAGAAGTTGTGGATGGTGCCGGCGTTACGGAATGTTGCCATCGAGCGGCGGAGCTGGTTCGCCTCCTCCGGCGTGAAGCGTGCCGCCTCAATGGCGATGCGCATCGCCTGCTCCTGGAACAGCGGCACGCCGAGCGTCTTGCCGAGCACGCGCTTCAGCTCGTCAGACAGCCCGTGCTCGGGAGAAGGCGAAGGGAAAAACACTTCCTCCAGCCCCTGCCGCCGGCGCAGGTAGGGATGCACCATGTCGCCCTGGATCGGCCCTGGCCGGACGATCGCCACCTCGATGACCAAATCGTAGAACGCACGCGGCTGCAATCGCGGCAGCATGTTGATCTGCGCGCGCGATTCCACCTGGAACACGCCGATCGAATCGCCGCGCGACAGCATCCGGTACACCGCCGGGTCCTCGCGCGGGATGTCGGCGAGGTCCTTTACGCCGAGCATGTAGAGCGCCTTGCGGATGCAGGTGAGCATCCCGAGCGCCAGCACGTCGACCTTCATGATGCCGAGCGTGTCGATGTCGTCCTTGTCCCACTCGATGAAGGTGCGCTCGTCCATCGCGGCGCGGCCGATCGGCACCGTCTCGTCGAGCTGCCCGCGCGTCAGCACGAAGCCGCCGACATGCTGCGAGAGATGGCGCGGGAAGCCGACCAGCTCGCGTGCCAGCGCCACGGTGCGACGGATTACCGGACTCGCGGGATCAAGTCCGATCTCGGCGATGCGCTCGTCCGGCCACAGCTCGTCGCCGGAATTCCACGATTGCGCGGCGAGCGCCGCGGTCGCGTCCTCTGCGAGTCCCATCGTCTTGCCGACCTCGCGCATGGCGCTCTTCGGCCGGTAGTGGATCACCGTCGCGGCGATGCCGGCGCGATGGCGGCCGTAGCGGCGGTAGATATACTGGATCACCTCCTCGCGCCGTCCGTGCTCGAAATCGACGTCGATGTCGGGCGGCTCGCGCCGTTCGGCGGAGACGAAGCGCTCGAACAAGAGGTCGATCTCGGCGGGGTTCACGGCGGTGACGCCGAGGCAGTAGCACACCGCCGAATTGGCCGCCGAGCCGCGCCCCTGACAGAGAATCCTTTCCCCGCGCGCGTAACGGACGATATCATGCACGGTGAGGAAGTATCGCGCGTAACCGAGATGCGCGATCAGACGAAGTTCCTTTTCCAGCGTGGCGCGGAGGCTGGCGGGAACACCCTCGGGAAAGCGCGAGGTCGCGCCCTCCCACGTGAGATTCGTCAAATGCTCGTCCGGCGTGAGGCCGGGCGGCACCGGCTCGTCGGGGTATTCATAGGCCAGCTCGTCGAGCGAGAAGCAGCAGCGGTCGACGATCTCCGCGGTACGCGCGAGTGCCTCCGGGTACGCGCGAAACAGCCGCGCCATCTCCGCCGGTGACTTCAGGTAGCGCTCACCGTTCGGCTCCAGCGCGCGGCCCACTTCGTCGACGCGGCAGCCGAGCCGGATCGCGGTCAGCACGTCTTGCAGCGGCCGACGATCCGGCGCGTGATACAGCACGTCGTTGGTCGCGACCATCGGCAGTGCCACACCAGCGAGCGTGCGCAGCCGGCGCGTGTCGTCGGCGCAATGGCGGCGCGTACCGGCGACATAGGCACGCACGGGGAAATCCGCCGCGATCCGTTCGACATGCGTGGCAAACGCGGCATCGAGCCGATGCGGCGGCACCACGATCAGCAGCTGGCCGTCGCCATGCGCCAGCAGGTCGGCATAATCGAGAAAGCAGCGATTGGTGGCCTTTGCCTCGTCGCTCGCATCGCCGTGCTTGGCGCGCAGCTTGCCCACGCTGAGCAGTCGCGTGAGCCGCCCCCAGGCGGCGCGGTCGCGCGGGTAGCAGAGCATGTCCGGCGTGCCGTCGCGAAACACCAGCCGCGTCCCCACCAGCAGCCGTAGTTTCGCTTGCGTCTGTTTCTCGATCTGCTTGACGGCATCATGCATCCGCACCACGCCGGCCACCGTGTTGCGATCGACGATCCCGATGCCGGCAAGCCCGAGGACCGACGCCGCCACCGCCAACTCCTCCGGCCGCGCCGCGCCGCGCAGGAAGGAGAACGCGCTTGCGACCTGCAGTTCGGCGTATGATATGCCTGTGGCATTAGCCATGAGGCATGTCTTCCGTGAGCGACAATCTCGTCCTTGAGCTTGTGCGTGCGATCCGCGGCGATATCGGGGAGATCAAGACCGATGTGGTCGAGGTGAAGGAGCGGCTCGGTCTCCTGGAAACCCAGTACGCCAGCCTGTCCCGCCGCCTTGACCGGATGACGGGCGACGTGGAGCAGATCAAGCGCCGGCTCGACATCATTCCCGCCGCGCCCTGATCACGCGAACAACCCATGCAGGTACCAGCGCGGCATCCGCTGCGCTTCCAGGCCCGCGCGGAACACCCAGAAGCGGGCGCCGGCGGTGTCCTCCACGCGGTAATAATCGCGCAGCATGTCCGCCACCGGGCGGTCATCCTGAGATTCCGCACGCCGCCACCATTCGGCGCCGATGCGCTCCGGGCCGCTCGCCGCGCAGACGCGGTGGAGGGCGCCGCGCCAGCGGAACAGGATGGGCGGATCGTCGGGCACAGGAGCCGTCGCCTCGATCGGCTCCGGCCGACGCAGCAGGCGGATCGGGCGCGGGGCGGAAGGGTCAGTCGTCCAGGACGGGGCGGCGGCGAGCGGCGGGGCGGGGCGCACCGCGCGTTCCGGCACGTGGCTCTCCTGCGGGGCGGGGCGCCAGATGCGGCCCTCGCCGATGCGGTTGGCGAGCGTGTCGACCATTTCGGCCAGCGCGCGGCCGGGATCGGGGGCGGCGAGGAGTTTGCCCTGCGGCGTGCCGAGCGGTGCGACCTCCTCTGCGTCCAGCGCCACCGTCTCGACGCCGAAGCCGGGATCGACCGTCTCCAGTCTCTCGCGCAGCAGCTTGGTCAAATGCGCGGGCTCGCGTGCCGGCAGGGCGGTGGTGACGGCGATGTACTGATCCTGCCCGTCGACGCGGAAGAAGCGCGCGACGAAGCGGTGCCCGCCCTGACGCTGCTCGGCCAGTCGTTGGCAGAGACGCGCGGCCAGCAGTTCCAGCGCCCGACCGAGATCCTCGGGCGTGCCGATCGGCTCGGCTGAGGAAAAGCGTTCGGTGAAGGGCGCGGGTGGGCGCGGCCAGGCGATCGCCTCCTCCACTGTGCCGAGCGCCTGGTCGAGCCGCAGCACCGGCAGGGTGCCGAACCGGGCGGTGATCTCGGCGCGCGGCAAGCGGGCGAGCTCGCCCACGCTGCGCAGTCCGAGCCGACGCAGCCTGGCGACCATGCGCGGATCGAGCCGCAGCCCCGCCACCGGCAGATGCTGGAGGGCCGCGCGCTCCTCACTCGGCGCGAGGATGGTAAAATCCTGCCCGAGCGGCGAGCGGGCCAGTGCCCAGGCGGTTCCGGTCGTGCCGGCGATGGCAAGGCGGCAGGGAA
>DATIMU010000468.1:0-2162 GCA_035475015.1 Acetobacteraceae bacterium | reverse complement strand
TATAGTTCACCGACAGGTCTCGCCCGGCCCGCCACCCGCCAGTCGCCGGGTCCATCGTCATCCCCGCGACATCGTTCACGCGCAACCCGGCGCCGCGCAGCATCGCGCCCATTTCGGCCGGCCGGACGAACTTGTTCCAATTATGCGTGCCGCGCGGGAGCCAGCGGAGGACGTATTCGGCGCCGAGCTTGGCCGTGAGGAAGGCGGCCGTCGTGCGGTTCAAGGTGGAAAGGAACAGCAGCCCGCCGGGTTCGAGCAGGCCGGCAAGCGCGGCGACGAAACGCGCCGGGTCGGACACGTGCTCGATGACTTCGAGGGCGGTGATGACGGCAAACCGCTCGCCCGCCAGATCCTCGGCCTCGCCCGCGCGATACGCCAGCCGCAATCCCTGGCCGCCGGCGTGGGCGATCGCCGCCTCGATCGTCTCGGCCGCGGCGTCGATCCCGAGCACGTCGTAGCCGCGTCGCGCCAGCGCCTCGGCCGCGAGCCCCGCGCCGCAGCCGACATCCAGCAGGCGGACCCGCGCCGGATCGGGAAATCGGGGAGAAATCCGCTCGCGGATCCAGCCGATCCGCAGCTTGTTCATCCGGTGCAGCGGCCGCATCGGCCCGTCCGGGTCCCACCAGCTCGAGGCCAACGCATCGAACCGCGCCACCTCCTCCGGCGAGGCGTTGCGCGTTCCGGTTGTTGCTGCGTCGCCCGCCTGCATGGTTGCCGCTCCCCCAAGCGGCCAGTATGTGTGCGCCCGCCGGCCGGTGCGCAATCCATCCACCGATGCCGGGAAAAACCACGGCTCGAGGATCATGGCCCGCATCGTGATGAAGTTCGGCGGCACGTCGATGGGCGACCTCGACCGCATCCGCAACGTGGCCGGACGGGTCAAGCGCGAGGTCGACGCCGGCAACGAGGTCTCGGTCGTCGTCTCTGCGATGTCGGGGACCACCAACCGGCTGGTCGGCTGGTGCCAGGAGCTGTCGCCGCTGCACGACGCGCGCGAATACGACGCGGTGGTGGCGACCGGCGAGCAGATCACCACCGGCCTGCTGGCGATCGCGCTGCAGCACGCTGGGGTGGATGCGCGCTCCTGGCAGGGCTGGCAGGTGCCGATCCGCACCGACGGCGCGCACGGCAAGGCGCGCATCGCCGACATCGAGGGGGCGGAGCTGGTCCGCCGGATGCAGTCGGGCCAGGTGCCGGTGGTCGCCGGCTTCCAGGGGCTCGGGCCGGACAACCGGGTGACGACGCTCGGTCGGGGCGGCTCCGACACCTCCGCCGTGGCGCTGGCGGCGGCGCTGAAGGCCGACCGGTGCGACATCTATACGGATGTGGACGGGGTCTACACCACCGATCCGCGCATTGTCCCAAAGGCGCGAAAACTCGATAAGATCAGCTACGAGGAGATGCTGGAGCTCGCCTCGGTGGGCGCCAAGGTGCTGCAGACCCGCAGCGTCGAGCTGGCGATGAACGAGAGGGTGCGTGTGCAGGTGCTGTCCAGCTTCGCGGATACGCCCGGCACCCTCGTGGTGGACGAGGACGAGATCGTGGAAAAGGAAATCGTGTCCGGGATCGCCTATTCCCGCGACGAGGCGAAGATCACCGTCCGCGGCGTGCCGGACCGGCCGGGCATCGCCGCGGCGATGTTCGGCGCGCTGGCGGCGCAGAACGTCAATGTCGACATGATCGTGCAGAACATCTCCGCCGACGGCATGACCGACATGACCTTCACCGTCGGCACCGCCGATCTGCCGCGCGCCCGCTCGACCCTGGCCGACGTGCAGCCGCAGCTCGGTTATGCCGAGATCCTGGCCGACCCGAATGTGTCCAAGATAAGCGTGGTCGGCGTCGGGATGCGCAGCCACGCGGGCGTGGCGAACACCATGTTCCAGGCGCTGGCCGACAAGGCGATCAATATACAGGTGATCTCGACCAGTGAGATCAAGATCAGCGTGCTGATCGCCAGCGACTACACGGAATTGGCGGTCCGCGCGCTGCACACCGCCTACGGTCTCGATGGCGCCTGACGTCACTCCTCCGGGCGCCGGGCGCGGCCTCGCGCGGGCCGAGCTCGATCGGCTCTGGTCGCGCGGCACGGAGTTCCTCGGCTGCGACATCGCCGTCATGGGCGGCGCGATGAGCTGGGTCAGCGAGCGCCATCTGGTGTC
>DATIMU010000467.1:0-5555 GCA_035475015.1 Acetobacteraceae bacterium | reverse complement strand
CGCGTGCGATCATGCCGCGCAGGATTTCCCGTGTGCCGCCGCGCAGCGAGAAGGAGGGCGCGTGCAGCATGGTGTGCGCCAGCACGGCCGAGAAGGCGTTGGTCGAGTCCGCCGTGGGCTCCGTGTCCACCAGCAGGCGCGCGATCTCCGGGATCTCCTGCTCGACCAGCGCGCCAAGATCTTTTACCAACGCCGCCTGCACCGCCGGATTTTCTCCCGCTTGCAGCATTCCCGCGACCGAGCGCGACAGCCGCCGCAAGCTCATGATGTGGGCCGATAGCCGCCCGACCGCGATCGCCGCGCGGTCCGACGGGTTCGGCCCGAGTGCGCGCAGCAGCTCGACCACCAGGGTGAAGCTCGACAGAAATCGCTCCGGCCCGCTGCGCTCCAGGGCGAGCTCGCTCGTCACCTGGTTCCAGCCATCGCCTTCGCGACCGAGCAAAGCAGTTTCGGGCAGGAAGCAATCCGTGAACACTACCTCGTTGAAGTGATGCTCGCCGGTCAGCGCATAGATCGGGCTGATCTTGATGCCCTGCGTGGTCTTTAGGTCGATGACGAACTGGCTGACACCGCCATGCCGGTTGGCGCTGTCGGCCGCGCCGGTGCGGCAGAACAGGATCATGTAGTGCGAGAGATGCGCGAACGAGGTCCACACCTTAGTGCCGTTCACCAGATAGCCGCCCTGTACCTTGGCGGCGCGGGTGCGCACCGAGGCGAGATCGGAGCCGGTGTCGGGCTCGCTCATGCCGATGCAGAAGAACGCCTCGCCGCGGGCAATGCGCGGGAGAATGGTATCCTTCTGCTCATCGGTGCCGACGCGCATGATGAGCGGCCCGCTCTGGCGGTCGGCGATCCAATGGGCACTCACCGGCGCGCCGGCCGCCAGCATCTCCTCCAGCACGACATAGCGTTCGAGCGCGGTGCGCTCGTGCCCGCCGTATCGCTTCGGCCAGGTCATCGCGATCCAGCCATGCTCGCCCATCTTGCGGCTGAACGCCGGATCATGCCCGTTCCAGCTCTCCGCGCGCTCGCGCGGCGAGCGGTCGGCCATCTCGGTGCTCAGGAACGCCCGCACCTCGGCACGAACGACCTCCGCCTCGGGTGATTCGGGCGGCGGCGCGAAAGCATAAACGGACACGCGGGCTCCTCCTCGCGAGGCATCGCCGCCCCGCATCCGGCGGAAGATACCAGCGCGCCGCGCGAGGGCAACCGCGCCCGGATCAGATCAGGCGCATCAGATCAGGCGCTCGCCCGCGCCCGCGCTGGCTGGCGCTCGGCCTCGCCGATATAGTCGCGCGTCAGTGGCACCGCCGCCTGGTCGTGCGACAGCTGGATCTGGTACACCCCCTGGCTATGCCGGCGGAACGCCACCTCGCAGCCGGCGAGATAGAACTCGAACATGCGGCAGAACCGCTCGTCGTAGAGCGAGGCTATGGCGTCCCGGTTGGCGGCGAAGCGGCGGCGCCAATGGCGCAGCGTCTCGGCGTAGTGCAGCCGCAACACCTCGACGTCGTCCGTCACGAGGCCGGATTTCTCGACCCTGGCCATCACCTCGCTGAGTGCCGGGCAGTAGCCACCCGGAAAGATGTATTTGGTGATCCAGGCGTTGGTCGTGCCGGGTGCGTCGAAGCGGCCGATATAGTGCAGCAGCGCCACGCCGTCCGGCTTGAGGCAGCGGCGCACGGTCTCGAAGAACTGGCCGTAATGGTTGACGCCGACATGCTCGAACATGCCGACCGAGACGATGCGGTCGAAGCTGCGGTCCATCGCGCGGTAGTCGAGCAGCTCGAAGCTAACCCGGTCCTGCAACCCCTCCGCCGCGGCGCGGGCGCGCGACTCGTTGAGCTGCTCGGTCGACAACGTGATACCGGTGACGCGCGCGCCGTAGTCGCGCGCCAGCGTGAGTGCGAGGCCGCCCCAGCCCGAGCCGATGTCGAGCACCGAGAGGTCCGGCCGGTCGAGGCGCAGCTTGGCCGCGATGTGGCGCTTCTTGGCCGCTTGCGCCTCCTCCAGCGTCTCTCCGCCGTGCGGGAAGTAGGCGCACGAGTATTGCCGGTCCCGGTCGAGGAACAGGCTGTAGAGCCGGCCGTTGAGATCGTAGTGGTGCGCCACGTTGCGTCGCGCGCGGCTCGCCGGGTTGAACTGGTCGACCCGCCGTTTTACCACCCCGAACGCCTGCCGCAGGTTGGCGATCGGATGGTTTCCGCTGGCCGCCAGATTGGTTACCAGCACGTCGAGCATCTCGTAGACACCGCAGCCGATCGGCGCGAGGCCGCCATCCATGTACGATTCGCCAACCGACATTGTCGGGTTGAGCACCAACCGGCGTACCGCCCTGGCGTCGCGCAACGCGATCATCGCCTCGGGACCGGAGCCGGGCGGCCCGCTATACATCGCCTGTCGCCCGTCGGGGTAGCGGACGGTCAGCCGTCCCCGTGTGATGAACCGTTTCAGGATCGCATCCAGCGCAGCCTGCATCGCTCCCGTCCCATACCGTGGCCGTTCTCGGGACAGTAACAATGAATCACACGACGCCATCCGTCAAAACGGCGATGCCGGCCTTTCGTCCCACACGGGACAAAAGACCGGCATCGTCGGTGGTCGGTGGCGCGCGACGAGGTCGTCGCTTGCCGTCTAGCTCAGGGCTGCGGCTGCTCGCCCGCGCCGGGGTCGAACAGATCCTCGGGCATCGCCGGCTGCTCGTCCTCCGCCTCCACGCCGATCCGCTCGCCGCGCGCCTGGCGCTCGGCCTCCTCGGGGCTGCGGGCGACGTTGACCGTGACCGGTATCCACACCTCGGGGTGCAGCACGACGCGCACCTTGGTCAGTCCCAGCGTCTTGATCGGATGCTCCAGCACGACTTGCGCGCGGTTCACGGTAAGGCCGCCCTCGGTGCAGCCATCGGCAATGTCGCGCGCCGAGACCGACCCGTACAGTCCGCCGCCCTCGCCCGCCTGGCGGATGATCGTCACCGACAGCCCGCCGACCCGCTCGGCGACGCGCTCCGCCTCCTCGCGACGCCGGAGGTTCTGCGCCTCGAGCTGGGCGCGCTGCTGCTCGAACTGCACCCGGTTGTCCTTGGTGGCGCGCAGCGCCTTCTTCTGCGGCAGAAGGAAATTCCGGGCGAAACCCGGCTTTACCTTCACCACGTCGCCCATCTGCCCCAGCTTCTCGACCCGCTGGAGCAGGATCACTTCCAATGCGGCCATGACCCGCTCCTCAGCTCAGGATGTAGGGCAGCAGCGCCAGGAACCGGGCGCGCTTGATCGCCGTCGCCAGCTCGCGCTGCTTCTTGGCGGAGACGGCGGTGATGCGCGAGGGCACGATCTTGCCGCGCTCGCTCAGGAAGCGCGACAGCAGGCGCACGTCCTTGTAATCGATCTTCGGCGCGTTGGGGCCGGAGAACGGGCAGGATTTGCGCCGCCGGTAGAACGGCCGGCGGGCGCCGACCGCGGCGCGGCGGGCGGCGGGATTGACCTCGATGCTATCGGACATGTTCGCCTACTCCTCCGGCCCGGCGCGGAATTCGTCGGTGGGGCGGAACTCCGGCGTGTCGCGGGCGCGGAACTCCTCGCGCTCGTCATAGCCGCGCCGCCGCCCGCTCTCGAACCGGCCGGGCGGCTTCGGCCCGCGGAACGAGCGGTCCCGGTCGTCGGATTTGCGCGCCAGGATGGCCGACTGGCCCTCCTCGATCGCCTCGACACGCACCGTCATGAAGCGCAGCACGTCCTCGTTGAGCCGCAGCTGGCGCTCCATCTCGGTGATCGAGGCCGGCTTGGCGTCGAGGCCGAGCAGCATGTAGTGCGCCTTGCGGTTCTTCTTGATGCGGTAGGACAGGCTGCGCAAGCCCCAATACTCGCGCTTCTGCACCGCGCCGCTGTCGCCCTCGAGCAGGGCGGCAATCTGGTCGGCAACCGCCTCGACCTGCTGCTGCGTGATGTCGTTGCGTGCTATCAGCACGCATTCGTAAAGCGGCATCCTGTTCTCCCTCCGGTTTGTCTCCGTCCGCGGCCCTGCTCGGGCACCGCATCCCCCAATGGGATGCCGGACATAGCCGGGAGCGATGCCGTCGCCCCCGGCAGGGAAGCCGGGGCGTAAAGCACGGAACCCGCGGTAACGCAACTCGCCTCCGGCGGGGGGCGCAACTCGCCGACAGCGCGATGGCGCACGCCCCCGCACCGCCGGGGGTTGGCGGGCCGCGTCCGAACCGTTACCACGGTTCGCTTCGAATTACGTGGAGACTCGGAAATGTCGGACGTCAAACGATCGGCGACGGCACGGCCGGAGGGCGGCGGCACCCCGCCCGCCATCGAGAGCATGTCCTTCGAGGACGCGCTAGCGGAGCTGGAGCAGATCGTGCGCAGCCTGGAAGGCGGCCAGCAGAAGCTGGAGGACTCCATCGCCGCCTATGAGCGCGGCGCCGCCCTGCGCCGGCATTGCGAGGCCAAGCTCGCCGAGGCCGAGGCGCGGGTCGCGGCCATCGTCGAACGGGCCGACGGCTCCGTCACACTGCGTCCGGCGGACTGAGCGATGGCCCAAGACGCCGCCCCCTCCCTCGCCGATGCCCTGGCCCGTGCGGCGGGCTCCATCGAGATGTGCCTCGACGCTTTATTGCCGCTGCCGGCCGGCCCGGAGGCACGATTGCTGACCGCCATGCGTTACGCCGTATTGGGGGGTGGCAAGCGGCTGAGAGGGTTCCTGGTGATGGAAGGTGCGTCGCTGTTCGGCGTGTCGGAAACCTGCGCGGCACGGGTGGCGGCCTCGGTCGAGATGCTGCACGCCTATTCCCTGGTGCACGACGATCTGCCGGCGATGGACGACGACGATCTGAGGCGCGGCAAGCCCTCGGCGCACAAGGCGTTCGACGAGGCGACGGCGATTCTCGCCGGCGACGCGCTGCAGGCCCGCGCCTTCGAGGTGCTGGCGGAGCCCGACACCCATTCGGACTCGCAGGCGCGCTGCGAGCTGGTGGCCGCCCTCGGCGCCGCCTCTGGCGCGCGCGGCATGGCGGGTGGCCAGATGATCGATATGCTGGCGGCGGGACGCACCCTCGACGCGCCCGAAGTGACCCGGCTGCAATCGCTGAAGACCGGCCGGCTGATCCAGTACAGCGCCGAGGCGGGCGCCATCCTGGGCCGCGCCGGATCGCATCAGCGGCATCAGCTGGCGGCCTACGGGCGCGATCTCGGGGCGGCGTTCCAGATCGCCGACGACCTGCTGGACGCCGAGGGCACCGCCGAGGAGACCGGCAAGCGGACCGGCAAGGACGAGGCGGCGGGCAAGGCCACGCTGGTCTCGATCCTCGGCGCCGAACGGGCCCGGGCACAGGCGACCATGCTGGCCGCCCAGGCCGCCGTCCATCTCGACAGCTTCGGCCCGCGCGCCGACCGGCTGCGCGACCTCGCCACCTACGTCGTCGAGCGCCGGAGCTGAGCTCCTGGCCTTTCCCGCATCACCACGACCGAAGGCGAATGGCATGAGCGCTGTGCGGACCCCATTGCTGGACCGGGTTTCGGTGCCGGCGGATTTGCGGAATTTCTCGGCCGAGCAGTTGC
>DATIMU010000466.1:0-2025 GCA_035475015.1 Acetobacteraceae bacterium | reverse complement strand
GGCGAGTTCGGCGCGGTGATTACCTTTGCGGCCAACATCCCCGGCGAGACGCAGACCCTGCCGCTGGCGATCTACGCGGCGTTGCAGGCGCCGGGCGGGGAGGCGAGGGCGGCGACCTTGTCGCTGGTCTCGATCGCGCTGGCGCTGGTCGGGCTGCTGGCGTCGGAGTGGGTGGGCCGCCGGCTCAACCTGGCGCTCGGGCGGTGAGTTTTTCGCTCCTGCTGCGCCATCGCTTCCCCGGGGTGGCGATCGACGCCGCCTTCGAGGTGCCGACGCCCGGCGTGACCGCGCTGTTCGGGCCCTCCGGCGCCGGCAAGTCCACCATCATCAACGCCGTCGCGGGATTGCTGCGGCCCGATCTCGGCCGCGTCGTGCTGGACGGCGATGTCCTGGCCGATACCGCATCCGGCGTCTGGCTGCCTTCGGAGAAGCGGCGGGTGGGGCTGGTGTTCCAGGACGCAAGGCTGTTCCCGCATATGTCGGTCGCCACCAATCTCCGCTTCGGGCTGCGCCGGGCCGGGCCGGGCCGGATCGGGTTCGAGGAGGTGGTGGCGCTGCTCGGCCTCGGCGGGTTGCTGGCGCGGCGGCCGCACGGCCTGTCGGGCGGCGAGCGGCAGCGCGTGGCGATCGGCCGGGCGCTGTTGGCACAGCCGCGGCTGCTGCTGATGGACGAGCCGCTGGCCAGCCTCGACGCCGCGCGCAAGGCCGAGATCCTGCCTTTTCTCGGCCGCCTGAAATCGGCGCTGCGCATCCCGATCGTCTACGTGACGCACGCACTGGAAGAGGTCGTGCAACTGGCCGATGCCCTGGTGCTGATCGAGGCGGGCAAGGTCGTGGCGGCGGGTCCGCTGTCCGAGATCGCCGCCCGCGCCGACCTGCCGCTGGCGCGGCGCGACGACGCCGGCGCGGTCCTGGCCGCCCGCATCGTGGCGCATGACGGTCCGCACCGGCTGACCCGCCTCGAAGCCGGCGGCGCGGCGTTCTGGGTGCCGATCATCGACGCGCCGGAAGGGACCGAGACCCGCATCCGCATCCCCGCCCGCGAGGTGATCCTGGCGCGTCAGGCACCGGAGGCGATCAGCGTGCACAACATCATCCCCGGCATCACGCGCGCGGTCGCCGAGGACGCGCCGCGCCGCGCCGCCTTGGTGGAGATCGCCCTGCCGCAAGGTGCGCTGCTGTCCCGCGTGACGCCCGACGCGGTCGCCAAGCTGGCGCTGACGCCGGGGACGCCGGTGTTGGCGCTCATCAAGTCGATGACCATCGAGGTGCTTGGATCGTGACTCGATGACCGTCGAGGTGCTTGGATCGTGACGGGGGCGTGTGCATTGGAGTATGACCCGTTACCGCTGGGTTCGGGCCGGGCGCGCGCGTGCGAAGAAGGTCCCGGGCGATGGCCGACTGCATTGGATGGTGCCAGTGATGCCTGATGACGCACCCGACACCTCGCCGCATCCGACGGCGAGCGTGGTCGGCCGGAGTGAGCGGCGGCGCTGGCGCGTGTCGGCGATCTGGATCATTCCGCTGCTGGCGGTGCTGATCGGCGCGTGGCTGGCGTGGGACACGTTCTCCAAGAAGGGACCGACCATCACCATCTCGTTCCAGAGCGCCGAGGGGCTGCAGGCCGGGCAATCGCAGCTCAAGTTCAAGGACATCGTGCTCGGCACCGTGCAGCACTTCGCCCTCACGAAGGATCGTCGGCGCGTGCTGGTCCGCGTGGCGACGACGCGGGACGCCGAGCCGCTGCTGACGGATGGGGCGTCGTTCTGGGTGGTCAAGCCGCGCCTGTTCGCGGGCAGCGTCTCCGGTCTCGATACGCTGCTGTCTGGTGCCTACATCCAGATGCGGCCGGCCGAGGGCGGCAGCGGCGCGGCGAAGCGCGATTTCGTCGGCCTCGAGGACCCGCCGGTGCTCGACTCCGAGGTGCCCGGCCGCACCTTCCTGCTCAAGGCCAAGCGGATCGGCTCGATCAGCCTCGGCTCGCCGATCTTCTTTCGCGATCTGACGGTGGGCGAGGTGCTCGGC
>DATIMU010000465.1:0-6632 GCA_035475015.1 Acetobacteraceae bacterium | reverse complement strand
CCTGGCAACCCGGCGACTCCCGGCTACACTGGCCGCCATGACCGCCATCTACATCGACGCCGACGCCTGCCCGGTGCGCGAGGAAACCTACCGGGTCGCCCAGCGGCTCGGGGTCGCGGTGTTCGTCGTCTCCAACGGCTCTCGCCCGATCCGCCCGCCCGGCTTGCCGGGCGTCACGATGGTCACGGTGTCCGAGGGCGCGGACGTCGCCGATGACTGGATCGCCGAGCGCATCACCGAAGCGGATGTCTGCGTCACCGCCGACATCCCCCTCGCCTCGCGCTGTCTCGCGGCGGGAGCGCGCGCATTGTCGGCGACCGGGCGCGCCTGGACCGCGGACAATATCGGCAACGCCCTCGCGGGGCGCGAGGTCGCGCGGCACATGCGCGAGACCGGCCTGAGCACCGGCGGCCCGGCGCCGCTCACCAAGGCGGACCGCTCGCGCTTCCTCTCCGCCCTCGACACGATGGTGCACGCGGCGCTGCGAGCGGCGCCCTAGGAACGGGCTGGCCACGGCAGCGTTCACACGCCTCCCCATCGCGGCAGGCGACATGAACCAGGACGCAGGCGCCAGCTCCCCGCATCTCGATCAGGGCGAGCAGGACCAGGCCGCCACACACGCCGCGCCCCGCGCGCTGGTGATCCACGAGATCGTCCGCGAAGAGGGCGAAATGGCGATCACGCGGACACCCGGCGGGCTCGCCTGGTCGGGGCTGGCCGCCGGCCTGTCGATGGGATTTTCGTTCTTCACGCAATCGCTGCTGCATGGCGGCCTGCCCGACCCGCCCTGGCGGCACCTGATCGACAGCCTCGGATACAGCGTCGGCTTCGTCATCGTCATCCTGGCGCGCCAACAGCTCTTCACCGAGAGCACGCTGACCGCAGTGCTGCCGGTGCTGACCCGGAAGGACGGCAAGACCCTGCTCGCGACGCTGCGCCTCTGGGCGATCGTCCTCATCGCCAACTTGGTTGGTACCTGGATCTTCGCCGGATTGCTGCTCCCGGAGGGCGTGTTCCGCCCGGAAGTCGTCGCCGCGATGCGGGAGCTCGCGACGGAGCCGATGAGCAGCGGCTTCGGCGCCACCGTCCTGAAGGCGCTGTTCGCCGGGTGGCTGATCGCCACGATGGTCTGGCTGCTGCCCAGCGCCCGCTCCGCACGCCTCGCCACCATCTTGCTGGTGACCTACGTGGTGGCGCTCGGCCACCTGTCGCACATCATCGCGGGGTCGGTGGAGGCAGCCTACGCGGTGCTGACGGGAGCCGCGCCGTTCGGTGATTACGTGCTGAAATTCCTCGTCCCCACGCTGATCGGCAACACGATCGGCGGCGTGTCGCTGGTCGCGCTGGTCAACCACGCGGCCATCGCGCCGGATTTGCAGAGAGGACAGCCCGAACCCCGGTAGTCCGACCTGTGGCGCGCGCTGACCCCACTGGGTCAGTCGGGCAGAAAACTCGGATTTCCGTACGGGTAGAACCGCGTCAGATCGACATTCTGGTACGGCAGCGCGTCGAGCCGCACGGTCCCGAGAAAGGGCTCGGTCGGCTCGACGAGCAGGATCGTCCTGGCGAATCCGCTGTCGTCGAAGCCGCGCCGGAAGTGCACGCGCGACTTGAGCGCGATCACCTGGAAGCTTTGAGGGCGCAGGTCAAGCTCGGACGGCTCCTGGATCTGCGCCAGATACGGGCTGATGACCAGCACGTTGCCGCGCCCGAACTCGACGCCGACCCAAAGCTGCCCGGCCCGCTCGACCGCCTTCCGAACGGTCCCGACGATCCGCACCGGCTGGCCCGCCGAGGGGTCCGCCAGTCCGCCGACCGGCATGTCGAACGGATCGCCGGCATTCACGCCGCGCGCCTTGAGCGTGCCGATGACGCCGGCATCCGCGACTGTCGCGATCAGGGTATTCGACAGGCCCTGATCGACGATCTCCCGCAGCAGCCACGTCGCGTAGCCCGAGCGATCGCTGTGGTCGGCCAGCACCACGGGCGTCTCGCCTCTCGCCACCGCCTGCTTCGCCAGCGCGACGCCCTCGGGAATGGCGTGGATTTTCGTCGACCCGAGCAGCGCCTTGCGGTGCCGCCACGCGGTCCGCGCCATATCGTCGGCGATCAGCCGGGCGAGCGCCGGATCGCCGTTCGTCATGGCCTGGAAGGTCATGCCGAGATCCGGCACGTCGGCCCAGGGGAAGCCGAAGAACACGTTCACATAGACATCCGGCTCCCGCGCCTCCCAGATCAGCGCCCGCTGCACGAGGTCCATCCACGGCGACGCGCCGGTCCATTGCAGCACCGTGGGCGAGATGATCGGCACCTTCACCGTCGCGGTGGCCGGCCGGTAGCCGCCGCGGATGGCCCGCACCAGGCAACGCGCCGCGCGCTGACCCTGCAGATGGCTGTCGTAATGGGGAAAATACTTGCCGGTGAACGCCATGTCGGCGTGGCGCAGGAATTCCTCGTCCTCATTGCCGTGCGGATCGAAGGTGCCGGCGATGAACGCATCCGGCCCGACCGCCTGGCGCACGCGGCGGGCGAGTTCCGCCTCGGGACGCGGTACGCCGCGCACCGCCATCGCCCCGTGCACGCAGAGATAGACGCCGTGGAACGGCTTTTCCGCCGTGATCTCGGCGATCATCCGGCCGACGAAGGTCTCGTACGCCTCCTTCGTCACCCACCCCGAGCCGGTGCCGGTTCTCGGCCAGAGCGGCGATTCGATGCCGACCAACTCGACCCCGTCATGCTCCCGGGCAACCTGGACGAACCCGCCCATATACGAACGAGAATCCCAGTTCAGCAGCGCCTCGCCCCGGGTGGGTGAGCCCTCGTAGATGAAATCGGCAAGCGTGGTGTCGTTGCCGAGGAATGTCACCGTCTCGTGCGAGAAGTGCAGGACGGCGATGCGGATCGGCGGCCCGGCCACAGGGGTTCCCCCGATCCGCTCAGGCCGAGCGCACCAGCCCGCCGTCGATCGGGATCACCACGCCGGTCACATAATCAGAAAGGTCGGTGGTGAGGAATTCGACCACCTTGGCGCAATCCTCCACATCGCCGAGGCGGCGGAGCGCCACCCGGTCGGCGCGGTTGGCGTTGGCGTCGCTGCTGCCCGGCATCACCATCGCGACGATCCGCCCCGTGGTGATCGTGCCGGGTGCGATGCAGTTCACCGTGACGCCGTGCGGGCCGAGATCCTGCGCGAGATACTTCGTGTAGTGCGCGATCGCCGCCTTCGCCGCGCCGTAATGCGCGTAGCCGCCATCCACCGACGGGGCGAGGCCGGCGACCGAGCTCACGGTGACGATCTTTCCGCCCTTTTGCCGCTTCATGTGCGGCGCCACCGCGTTGACCGAATACACCGTGCCAAACAGGTTCATCGCCGTGACCAGTTGCAGCAGCGCGGGGTCGAGCGTGCTCGCCTTGGTGTCCACCGGCCGGCCCCTGCCGCCGCCCGCGTTGGCGACCAGGATGTCGACCCGGCCCCACTCGCGGACCACGCGCTCGACCATCGCGCTGACCGCCTTTTCGTCGCAGACGTCGACCTCGATGCCGATGGCGCTGCCGCCAGCCGCCTCGATCTCGGCCACCGTGCTATCGGCGGTCATCGCCTTCGCCTCGGCCTCGAACTCCTCGTAGGATTTGAGGTTGAGGTCGGCGACCGCGACCTTGGCGCCGAGCCCGGCGAGACGCCGCGCGTAGGCGCGCCCCAGCCCCCGCCCCGCGCCGGTGACGATCGCGACCTTGCCGTCGAGCTTGCCCATCGAATTCCCCTTCCCGTTCGAGTCGGGGGATTGTCCGGGCGGCGGGACGGAAGGGCAATGCCCCTCCGCCCGAAACGTCAGTCGCGACGCCCCAGGCCGCGCTGTGCCTCATGCACGAGGTCGGGGCACAGCGTCGCCACGTCTTGCGCGAAGATCGAGAGCACCGGCGCGCTGGCGCCCAGCGCCTGCACCGAGGCTTCGTCCGCGCCGCCGAGCAGGTGCTCGTCCGTGGCATGGCGCGGCGTGGAGAACCCGGCGCGGCCGGGCAGGAATCTGGCGAGACCGAGATACATGAGCGTGTCCCCTCATTGCGGGTCGCGACGTAGATTGGGGCTTCCGTTGTCGATCCAGCGTGGCAATCCGGAGCCCCTGCCCCGCCTAACTTGCATGATGGTCTTAACGAAACGTCACTCGGGGATGGCGGCTGGACGAAGCAGGGCAGCCGGGGGCAATCTGCGCCGCCCCGCAGGACCAGGATTTTCATGCGCCAGCACCGCATCGCCGCCATTCCCGCCGACGGCATCGGCCCCGAGGTGATCGCCGCCGGGCTCGAGGTGCTGGACGCGGTGGCGGCGCGCCACGGCGGGTTCGCCCTGAAGGTCGACCAGTACGACTGGGGCTCGGACTGGTACCGCGAGCACGGCGTGATGATGCCCGCCGATGGCCTCGCCTGGCTGCGCACCGCCGACGCGATCTATTTCGGCGCGGTGGGCGACCCCAAGCTGCCGGATCACGTCACCCTCTGGGGGCTGCGGCTCGCCATCTGCCAGGGCCTCGACCAATACGCCAACGTCCGGCCCACCCGCATCCTGCCTGGCGTCGCCAGCCCGCTGCGCGACGTGGCGGCGGGCGATCTCGACTGGCTCATCATCCGCGAGAACTCGGAGGGCGAGTACGCCGGCAATGGCGGGCGCACCCATCGCGGCCTGCCCGAGGAGGTCGCCACCGAGACGTCGATCTTCACCCGCCGCGGCGTCGAGCGGATTTTTACCTTCGCCTTCGAGCAGGCCCGCGCCCGGCCGCGCAAGCACCTCACCATTGTCACCAAATCCAACGCGCAGCGTCATGGCATGGTGTTCTGGGACGAGATCGGCGCCCTGGTGGCGAGCCGCTTCCCCGACGTCGCCTGCGAAAAGGAACTGGTCGACGCGATGGCGGCGCGCATGGTGCGCCGCCCCGCCAGCATCGACACGGTGGTCGCGACCAATCTGCACGCCGACATCCTGTCCGACCTCGCCGCCGCGCTGGCCGGCAGCATGGGGATCGCGCCGACCGCCAACATCGACCCCGAGCGTCGCGGTCCCTCGATGTTCGAGCCGATCCACGGCTCCGCCTTCGACATCACCGGCAAGGGCATCGCCAACCCGGTCGGCAGCCTGTGGAGTGCCGCTATGATGCTCGAGCATCTCGGCGAAAAACCCGCCGCCGACCTCCTGATGCGCGCCGTCGAGCAAGTCTGCGCCGCCGGCATCGTCACCCCGGACCTCGGCGGCCGCGCCACCACCAAGGAGGTCACGCGCGCGGTGTGCGAGGCGGTGCGTGGCGTGAACCTCGAACCTACCGCAAGCAGCAGGACCAACGCATGACGGCTCACCTATCCGCCGACGGGCTCGCGTTCCGCCAGGAGCTCGACGCGATGCGCGAGACCATCGACAATCTCGACGCCGCCCTCATCCACATCCTCGCCGAGCGCTTCAAATGCACCCAGCGCGTCGGCGTGCTGAAGGCACGGCACCAGGCACCCCCCTCCGATCCCGGCCGCGAGGCCCGTCAGGTCGCCCGCCTGCGCGCGCTCGCGGAGGGCGCAAAACTCGATCCGGTGTTCGCCGAGAAGCTGCTTGCCTTCATCATCGCCGAAGTCATCCGCCACCACGAGGCGATCGCGCGCGGGTAGGCGCGACCTACACCCGCAGCGGCACCGTAGCACCACGTCGTGCGTGGTCGACGCTCCACAGGCCGGGGCCGGCGAACGCCAGGTAGAGAAAAGCGAAGCAGAAGAACACCGCCGCCTCGCCGCCGTTGAGCAGCGGGAAGAAGCTGCGTGGGGCGTGCGCCATGAAATACGCCACCGCCATCTCGCCCGAGAGGATGAATGCGGCCGGCCGGGTGAACAGGCCGATCAGCACCAGGATGCCGCCGACCAGCTCGATCACGCCGGCGATCCAGACCAGCGAGAACGGCTGCAGATTGTCGAACATCGCGACATGCGGAAACCCGAAGAACTTCGCAAACGGATGCTGCAGGAACAGCAACCCCACCGCGATGCGCAACACGCTCAGCATCCGCGGCGTCCACTCGGTCGTAACGTCCCGGGCCATCGTTTCCACCTTATTGCTGGGAAACCCAACGCTACGTCTTCCGCCCGCCTATCGCCAACCCAGCAGCGCCCGCTCCAGCCGCCCGATGACCCAGGACAGCGCCAGCCCGAGCAGCGACAGCATGACGATCCCCGCCAGCAGGTTGTCGGTGTCGTAGAGATTGCCCGCCGACAGCACGAAGGCGCCGATGCCGCGCTCGGCGCCGATCATCTCGGCCGCCACCAGCAGGATGATGGCGATGGAAGCGGTCACCCGGAAGCCACTGAGGATGGCGGGCAGCGCGCCCGGCAGGATCACCTTGCCGACGATCGACCAGAACGGCAGCGAGAAGGACTGCGCCATGCGGATCAGCCCGCGCGGCACGGCGTCAATCCCGGCGGCGGTGCTGATGACGGTCGGGAAGAACACGCCGAACGCCAGGGTCGCGTCCTTGGAGCCCTCGCCGATGCCGAACCAGATGATGAACAACGGCACCAGGGCGATCTTCGGGATCGGGAACAGCGCCGACACCACGGCCATGCCGGGCGAACGCAGCGACGATGCGAGCCCCACCGCAAGCCCG
>DATIMU010000464.1:0-2279 GCA_035475015.1 Acetobacteraceae bacterium | reverse complement strand
TTGTTGACCTTCTATGTCTACCCGCTGGTCGAGTCGCGTCAGCGCGACGTGCTGCTGTTCGACGCCATCGGTCTCGCCACGTTCGCGGTCACGGGCACCGAGAAGGCATTGCATTTCGGAATCGACCCGGTGATGGCCGCGGTGCTCGGCATGGTATCGGGAATCGGCGGCGGAATGATGCGCGACGTCCTGGCCGGCGAGATCCCGTCCGTGCTGCGTTCCGACATCTACGCGGTCGCCGCACTCGCCGCCGGAGCGGTGGTATCGGTCGGCCATGTGCTCGATGCGCGGCCGGTCTACGCGATGCTGGTCGGCGCGGCCGCCTGCCTGTTCCTGCGGCTCATGGCGATCTATCGGGGCTGGCGCATCCCTGTCGCACACTGGCGCGTTGGCGGGGGCGAACGATAAGCGGCCGCTTGACCCGTCGGG
Organism: Acetobacteraceae bacterium; assembly: GCA_035475015.1. Taxonomy (GTDB): domain Bacteria; phylum Pseudomonadota; class Alphaproteobacteria; order Acetobacterales; family Acetobacteraceae; genus JAFKFI01. The sequence continues at coordinate 1,850 of DATIMU010000464.1, read as the reverse complement.
AGGCAAGCATGTGCCTGCGCTGCAATCTTGGTTCCGAGGAGCAACGTGCTCTCGCGCGTCGCGCCCATGTGCTGCGTCTTCTCGCTCTCGTCGAGCACCCCGACGCGCTCCCGCCGGACGCGGCGTTGCGCCTCGGCCGGGAGATCATGGCGCTGATCGAGGGCGAACCGGCCGCGTTGCGATGCGATTCCCTCGTCCCCCCGATGCCCGATCGGTCGTCCCCACGCTGACAGGAGCCAGCCATGCAAGCAGATGCTTCCGCGCAAGCCTCGCTGCCCGGCCCGTCGGACGAGCTGATCGCCAAGCTCGAAGCTGTCTACAAGGATCTCCACGCCAACCCCGAGCTGTCTATGCAGGAGTGCCGCAGCGCCGGCATTGCCGCCGCGTGGCTGCGCGAGCAGGGGTACGAGGTCACGGAAGCGGTCGGCGGCACCGGCGTGGTCGGACTGCTGCGCAACGGCGACGGCGCCACGGTGCTGCTGCGCGCCGACATGGACGCGCTGCCGATCAAGGAGAGCACGGGCCTGGCCTATGCCAGCGGGCAGACCGGCACCGACCGCTTCGGCCAAGCCACGTCCATCGCCCATGCCTGCGGCCACGACATGCACATGGCCTGGTTGATGGGTGCCACTCGCATCCTCGCGGAAAACCGCCAGGACTGGCGCGGCACGGTGATGGCGGTGTTCCAGCCCGGCGAGGAGACGGCGCAGGGTGCTCGCGCCATGATCGCGGACGGCATGGTCAAGCGATTCCCGAAGCCGGACATCACCCTGGGCCAGCACGTCATGCCGCTGTCCGCCGGCCGGCTCGGCTATCGCGCCGGAACCATGCTGTCCGCCGGCGACAGCTGGGAGGTGACGCTGTTCGGCCGCGGCGCGCATGGCTCGATGCCGCAGAAGAGCATCGATCCGGTGGTGATGGCGGCCTCCGCCGTCATGCGCCTGCAGACGGTGGTTTCGCGGGAGGTCGCGATGACGGACAGCGCCGTGGTCACGGTGGGCACGCTGCGGGCCGGCATGAACGAGAACGTCATCCCCGACTGCGCGCTGCTTCGGCTCAACATCCGCACCTTCAAGGACCAAGTGCGCGCGCGCGTGCTGACGGCGGTGCGACGCATCATCGAGGCGGAGGCCACCGCGTCGGGTGCGGCGAAGCCACCTGCTTTCTCGGTGCTGAGCGAATATCCGGTTACGCGCAACGACGCGGCGGCGACGCACAAGGTGGCGGCGGCCCTCGAACGCCGATTCGGCGCGGATCGGGTCGCGGAGATCGAGCCAGCCACCGCGAGCGAGGATTTCGGCCTGTTCGGTGCGGCGTGGGACGTGCCGGCGGTGTTCTGGGTGGTCGGAGGCATCGACCCGGCGGTGTTTGCGGCGGCCGAGAAGGCCGGCGAGACGGACGAGCTTCCCGCCAATCACGCGCCCGACTTCGCGCCGGTGATCCATCCGACGTTGAGTATCGGGGTCGAGGCGATGCTCGCCGCCGCCGGCGTCTGGCTGGCGAACGGGGCAGCGAGCGCCTGACCAAGGCCGGCGACGATCTCAGACGCGCAGGAATCCGACCAGCCGCTCGGTCTCCGCCACGATCGGATCGGCGATCGCCGCCGCGCGCTCGGCGCCGGCGCGCAGCACGCGGTCGATCGTGGCCGGGTCGGCGAGCAGGCGGCGTGTCTCGTGGGCGATCGGGCTCAACTTCTCGACGAGCAGCGCGGCTAGCGCCTCCTTGAATGCGCCGAAGCCTTTTCCGCCGTGCTCGCGCAGCACGCCGGCGTGGTCGGTGCCGGCGAGGGCGGCGTAGATGCCGACGAGGTTGCGTGCCTCGGCGCGGCCCTCGAGGCCGGCGGGTTCCGA
>DATIMU010000463.1:0-3984 GCA_035475015.1 Acetobacteraceae bacterium | reverse complement strand
GCCGGCGCGTTCTCGTTCGGTTTCGTCGTCTCGGCGGTGCTCAGTCCGGCGATCGGGCGACTGATGGACCGCAGCGGGCCGCGCGTGGTCATGGAATTGGGCATCGTCGCGATGGCGGCGGGGCTGCTGCTGGCGCCCCTGGCGCGCGAGCCCTGGCATCTCTACGCGACGCTCGGCGTTCTCGTGGGCGGCGGCAGCGTATGCCTGGGATATACCGGACAATCGCAGTTCCTGCCGAGCTGGTTCGTCCGTCGCCGCGGCCTGGCGATGAGCGTCGCGTTCTCCGGCGTGGGCGCCGGCTCGATCATCCTGCTGCCGGGGCTGCAGACGATCATCGAGCAGGTCGGATGGCGCGCGGCCTGCTGGGCCCTGGGCGCTCTCGTGCTCGTCGTCCTGGCGCCGCTCAATCTGCTCCTGCGGCGCCGGCCCGAGGATCTGGGACTGACCCCCGACGGCGATGGATCACCCGACAGCCCCTCGGCGCCGAATATCGTCGATCGATCCAATATCGTCGATCAATCCTGGGCGGCGATCGACTGGACGCTCGGCCGCGCGGCGCGAACCGCCCGATTCTGGTGGCTGGCGCTGGGTTATTTCGGCGCCGGTTTCGTCTGGTACGCCGTGCAGGTGCACCAGACCAAATATCTCGTCGAGATCGGCTTCACCGCGCAAGACGCCGCGTGGGCCTTGGGCGCGGTGAGCCTGGCCGCCGTTCCCGGGCAGATCATCCTCGGACATCTCTCGGACCGCATCGGGCGTGAGCCGGTGTGGGCGATCGGCTGCCTCGGTTTCATCTGCACCTATGTCGCGCTGCTCCTACTGCGGACCGATCCCAGCCTGGTGCTGCTCTGCCTCGTGATCGTGCCGCAGGGTCTGCTGGGCTATGGGCTGACATCCGTGCTTGGCGCCATCCCGGCGGAAATCTTCGAGGGCCGCCACTACGGGGCGATCTTCGGCACCCTGGCATTGTCGCTGATCGTCGGCGGCGCGGTGGGGCCGTGGCTCACCGGCGCGTTGCACGACTGGACCGGCGGCTACGCCCTGTCATTCTGGATCGCCATTCTCCTGAGCGCGCTATCGGCCATCGCCATCTGGCGTGCCGCGCCGCGCGAGGTGCGGGTCGTCGCTGGCAGGCTCCGGGAGCGGACCGCGCTGGGCGAGCGGGGATAGCGGGGTGCGCCGGGCCAGAGGGCCCGAATCGAGGCCGGTTCGCGACATCGAGAGCGAATTGACACCTTTGGCGGTTTCTGTGCCAACTAGGCCTTGCAATCGCATTTTGGCTTGCCTTGCTGCGCTCCGTCTGATCGGGTGCCCTCAAGACGTCCAAAGGCCCGGTTGTCTATTGCTTCGCGCCATTCCGCGCGGGGCCACGACGGAGAGAGTGACTCGACAATGGCTATCGGCACGGTCAAGTGGTTCAACACCACCAAGGGTTTCGGCTTCATCATGCCGCAGGATGGTGGCAAGGACGTGTTCGTTCATATCACGGCAGTCCAGGCAGCCGGGATGCGCGGACTGAACGAGGGGCAGAAGGTCAGCTATGAGGTCGCGATGGAACGGGGCAAGGCCGCCGCGACAAACCTGAAGCTCGCCTGAGCCCCCTCCGCGATCCGTCAGGGCAATGACGGCATACCGACCAATGAATTTCGTATATCGGCTCCATCGGACGGCCTCCGATGGGGCTGCCGCTGCCCGGCTCTGGCAGCGTGCGCCGGCGGAGCGCAGGACGCAGGTCCATTTCCGTCAATCTTCGTCCGGCCAATCTTCGACAATGGGCCAATCTCTGACAATAGGAAGGAGCGACCGATCATGGCAACCGGTACCGTGAAGTGGTTCAACGCGACCAAGGGTTTCGGCTTCATCATGCCCCAGGACGGCGGCAAGGACGTGTTCGTCCATATCACCGCCGTTCAGGCCGCCGGCCTCAATGGACTGAATGACGGCCAGAAGGTCTCCTACGAGATCGTCATGGAGCGCGGCAAGGCGGCGGCGACCAACCTCCGGCTTGCCTGAACCCGGCGGGGGTGCCGGTCGAGCGCTTGGCCGCTGGACCGCTCCCCGCCGCCACCCGGCGACCGCCTCAGATCGCGCCGGCCGCCCGTCCCGAAGCCCGGACAATCCCTTCGACCCGACTGGCGCCTGCCTCGCGCATCGCCTGCTCGGCGACGCCTTGCCTGGCGGGGTCGCGCAGATGCACGGATAACAGCAGCTCGCCGCGGGCGGCCGCCTCCTCCCGCGTGTCGTGCTGCACCTTGTCCGACGCCTTGGACAGGCCCTCGGCCGCCGCGCCGAGGCCAAGGCCGCCCGCGACCGCGGCCGCCACCGCCGGCAGCGCCGCGCCGCCCGTGGCGATCACCGCGCCGGCCGCCGCCATCGCGCCCACCGAGGCCGCCATGCTGGTGTGCAGCGTCCGCGACTGGCGCGAATCGTCCTCCGTTTCGGGATTTTCGGCGCTCTGCTCCGGCGTTGCCCGCATCGGCGCGGGATCGGCGTCCGGCAGGCTGATCTCCGCCCGGTCGAAACCGGCCATCGACAGGCGCGAAATCGCGTCCTGCACGGCCTGGTCGCTGGGAAAGGCGCCTCGCACCTCCTGCACCGACTCCGTCAGGGCCGGGCCGGCCTTGTCCGGGTTGGGGGCGGAACCGCTCATTGCCGTCTCCTCTGGCTGCTCCAGAAGCGAACGCCGCCCCGCTGGTCCCGTTCCGCCCCGCTATTCCCGTTCAGCGATGGCTGTAGGCAACCGTCCTCCCGCCGCCCTGTTCTGAGGGTGCGCGAGATCGAGGGTGCGCGAGACAGGGAGATGGGCCGTGCGACTGGTGCATGAGGTGCTCGATGAGTTGGGCGGGGACGACAACCGGGACCTGCTCCCGCTGGGAGCGGCGATGGAGGATCTGCTCGGTGGGCCGCGCGGCACCCTCGCCGACCTGGCGGACCGCTTCACCCAGGAACGGCTGGGCGCGATCATGGCCTCCTGGGTGCGTCACGGGCTCAACGAGCCGATCCGGCCGGACGAATTGGCCCGTGTGCTCGGGGCCGAGCGGGTGCGCGATCTCGCGACGGTCACCGGGCTGCCGGAGGACGCCTTCCTCCGCCAGATGGCGCTGCATTTGCCGCGCGTGATCGACGGGATGACGTCGGACGAGTCGAGCTGAGCCTCGGGCAAGCGGCGACCGCCAGGGCCTGACGCGCTTTCGCGGGGCCGGCGTCACGGCTATGGTCCGCCTCCCCCGACCCTAGGACCCGTGTCCGATGAAGCTGCGCGTGGCTACCTGGAACATCAACTCGCTCCGCCTGCGCGCGCCGCTGTTGAAGCACCTGATCGCGGCGGTCGACCCTGACGTGATCTGCCTGCAGGAGACCAAGGTTCCCGACGCGCTGTTCCCGGCCACGGTGCCGGTCGAGCTCGGCTACCCCCACGTCGCGTTCCGGGGGATGAAGGGCTACAACGGCGTGGCGATCCTCTCGCGCATCCCGTTCCAGGTGCAGGACACGGCACCGGACTGGTGCGCCAAGGGCGACTGCCGGCATCTCGCCGTCCTGCTCGACACCAAGGGCGGCCCGATCGAGCTGCACGATTTCTACGTCCCCGCCGGCGGCGACGTGCCCGACACGCGGGACAACCCGAAATTCGCCCACAAGCTCGATTTCGTCGCCCAGGCGACGGACTGGTTCGCCGCCCGCGCCAATCTCGCCCGCACGATGCTGGTGGGCGACCTCAACATCGCGCCGCTCGAGCATGACGTCTGGAGCCATCGCCAGCTCCTGAGCGTGGTCAGCCACACGCCGCCCGAGACCGACGGGTTGCTCGCCTGGCAGAACACCGCCTTCGTCGACGCGGTGCGGCATTTCGTGCCCTCGGGCGAGAAGCTGTTTACCTGGTGGAGCTATCGCAACCGCGACTGGCGGGCCTCGGATCGCGGCCGGAGACTCGACCATGTGTGGGTCACGCCGGACCTCGCCGGCGCGCTGTCACGCCACGTCATC
>DATIMU010000462.1:0-9184 GCA_035475015.1 Acetobacteraceae bacterium | reverse complement strand
CGCCATCAGCCCGTTCGGCGAGAGCGGGCCGTATCGCGATTTCGTCACCACCGACGCCGTCGCCCGTGCGCTCGCCGGGCTGGTCAGCCTGATCGGCCCCAAGGAGCGCCCGGTCGCGATCAACGACCATCAGGCCGATATCGTCGCGGGCCTTACCGCCTTCGTCGCCGCGATGACCGGGTTGCTGGCGCGCGGCGAACGCGGCCGGCGGTTCGAGGTCAGCGCGCACGAGGCAAACGTGACGCTCTCGGAATCGCAGACCGCGCAGGGTGTCGCCGCGCCGCGCGCGCGTCCCGGCGTCAACCGTTTCGCCAGCACCTATCCGATCGGCGTGTTCAAGTGCCGCCAGGGATGGATCGGCGTCGGCATTTCCACCACGCCGCAATGGCGCGCGTTCTGCGAGATGTTCGACATGCCGCGCGCCTTCGCCGACCCGCGCTTCGCGGTTGGCCCGGAGCGCGCGCGGCACGCGGACGAGATCGAAAACCTGTACGCCCATCGCTTCCTGGAGCGCACCGCCGAGGAATGGTTCGCCGAGGCGCTGGCACGGAAAATCCCGTTTGCGATCGTTCCCGAGATGGGCGAGCTGCTGGACCAGTCCGTGCATCGTGACAACGGCGCCTTCGTGAAGGTCGAGCTCGGCGCGGCGGAGTTCGCGGCACCATTGATGCCGCTCCGGCTCACCGCGTCGCCTCCCCGTGCCGGCGGCATCGCGCCATTGGCCGACGGCACCGCCGACGCATCGTGGCGCGAGCGCGCGACGGTACCGGCGGCGCCCGCGCTCGGCCGCGCCGACCAGCCGCTCGCCGGCGTCCGCGTGGTCGATTTCACGATGGGCTGGGCGGGTCCGCTGGTGTCTCGCCACATGGCCGATCTCGGGGCGGAGGTGGTGAAGATCGAGGCGTGCGGCCACCCCGACTGGTGGCGCGGCAACGACACGCGCCCGGCGTTCTTCGAGCAGCGCATGTTCGAGAAGCGGCCCAACTTCCTCGTACTCAACCGCAACAAGCTAGGCATCACGCTCGACCTCACCGCGCCGGAAGGTGTCGCGCTGGCCAAGCGGCTCGTCGCGCGGGCCGACGCGGTGATCGAGAACTACTCGCGCGAGGTGCTGCCGAAGCTCGGCCTCGATTACGCGGCGCTGCGCGAGGCCCGGCCGGATCTCGTGATGGTGTCGATGGCCGCCTTCCCGCGCGGCCCCTGGGCGCACGCGCGAGCCTATGGCTTTACCCTTGAGCAGGCCTCCGGCTTGCCGACGATTGCTGGCAATATCGACGGGCCGCCGATGATTTCGCACTACGCCTATGGCGATCCGATCGGCGGATTGAACGGCACGGCGGCGCTGCTGATCGGGCTCGAACACCGCCGCCGTACCGGGCAGGGCCAGCACATCGACCTGTCGCAGGTCGAGTGCATGTTGCCGATGGCGGCACCCTGGATCATTGAGCAATCCGTCACCGGCGCGGTCAGCCCGCGCATGGGGATGCGTCATCCGCGCTTCGTGCCGCAGAACTGCTTCCGCTGCGCCGGCCCGGATGACTGGGTTTTGATGAGCGTCGTGGACGACGCGATGTGGCGGCGTCTGTGCGGCGTGATCGGGCGCCCGGATTTTGCCGCGCTCGACGTGCGGGAGCGGCACGTGCGCGAGGACGAAATCGAGCGCGCGATCGAGGAGTGGACGCGCGACCGTGACGCCGACACGGCGATGGACATTTTCCAGCGTGCGCGAATCGCGGCCGGGGTCGTGCGCTCGCCGTTCGATCTCGCGGCTGACCCGCATCTCGCGGCACGCGGCTTCTGGCAGCCGGTTGACCGTCCGTTCTGCGGTCCGCATCTGCAACCCTCGCTGCCATTCCGCGAGGGTTTCGGTCCGTACCCGGTGCGCCATCCCGCACCCACGCTGGGAGAATTCAACGAGCAGGTGCTCGGCGACATGCTCGGGCTCTCGCCGGATGAGCTGGCGGTACTGGCCGCCAAAGGCGTGATCGGCACGGAGGCATTGCCGCCGGCGCCGAAGGATGCGAAGCGGAAGAGCCCGACGGGAGTGATGGCATGAACTGGCAGCCCGAGCTCGACGAGCTGCGGCAACGCGAGGCACTGGCGCGCGAGATGGGCGGTCCCGACAAGGTGAAGCGCCAGCACGACGGCGGCCGGCTCACCGTGCGCGAGCGGATCGACGCGCTGCTCGACGGCGGCAGCTTCCACGAGGTCGGCGCGATCTCGGGCAAGGCGGAGTACGACGCCGCCAGCAAGCTCGCCGGCTTCACACCGGCCAATTGCGTGTTCGGCCGCGGCACGATCGACGGACGGCCGGTCGTCGTGGTGGGCGACGACTTCACCGTGCGCGGCGGCTCGGCGGATGCGACCATCAAGGAAAAGACCATCATGGCCGAGCAGATGGCCAACGAGTTCCGTCTGCCGATCGTGCGCGTCATAGAGGGCTCCGGCGGCGGCGGCTCGGTCAAGACCATCGAGACCACCGGCCGCTCCAACCTCCCGGGCCGCGTCGGCGGCAGCGCGGGATACCATCTCGCGGCGATCAACATGGGCACCGTGCCGGTCGTCGCCCTCGGCCTCGGCTCGGTCGCCGGGCTCGGCGCGGCGCGGCTGGCGGCGAGCCATTTCTCCGTGATGACGAAAGCGACTTCCGCGATGTTCGTCGCCGGCCCGCCGGTCGCCGCGCGCATCGGCCCCGCGCTTACCAAGCAGGAACTCGGCGGCTGGGAAATCCAGACGCGCTGCGGCGCGGTCGATCACGCGGTGGATACCGAGGAGGAAGCATTCGCCGCCGCGCGCCGGTTTCTTTCGTATCTGCCCTCGTCGATCCACAGCCTGCCGCCGGTATTGCCTGCAACAGACGATCCGCAGCGCCGCGACGAGAAGCTGGTTTCCGTGATTCCGCGCGATCGGCGCAAGGTCTACCGGATGCGCCCGATCATCGAGACGCTGGTGGATCAGGGCACGTTCTTTGAGATGGGAAAAATGTTTGGGCGGCCGGTGATTACCGGGCTGGCGCGCATCGACGGCGTGCCCGTCGCGGTGATGGCCGGCGATCCGCATTTCTACGCCGGCGCCTGGACCGCCGATGCCTGCCAGAAGATCGTGCGCTTCGTCGATCTCGCCGAGACCTTCCATCTGCCCGTCGTGCATCTGGTGGATTGTCCCGGCTTCCTGGTCGGGCTCGACGCGGAGAAGACGGCGACCATCCGCCACGGCGTGCGCGCGATGTCGGCGCTCGACCAGACGACGGTGCCGTGGTGCAGCGTCATCATCCGCAACGTGTTCGGCGTCGCGGGCGCGCTGCACCAGCCGCCTGGCCGGCTGTCGCTGCGCTATGCGTGGCCGTCGGCCTATTGGGGCTCGCTGCCGCTGGAGGGTGGCATCGAGGCGGCGTATCGCGCCGATATCGACGCGGCCGACGATCCCGTCGAAAAGCGCGCCGAGATCGAGGACCGGCTGAACAAGCTGCGCTCGCCGTTCCGCACCGCGGAGAGCTTCTGGGTCGAGGAGATCATCGACCCGCGCGACACGCGCCGGCTGCTCTGCGAGTTTGCTCGCTTGGCCGAGCCGCTGCGCACGCCGGGCCGCTCCGGGGCGATGATGATGCGGCCGTGAGATTCTTCCTCACGCTGCTGCTCCTGATCGCTGCTGCCCTGCCCGCCCATTCGGAGGCGCCGCAGCGCGCCGCGCTGTTCCCGGTCGAGTTCATCGACAGCAGCCCGGAGGCGCCTACACCAGCCGAACAGGCGCGCGTCAAGGCGCTCGGCGTGCAGTTGCGCGAACTGCTGGCGAAGTCCGGGCGCTACACCTTCGTGGACACCGCGCCGGTCGCCGCCGAGGCGTCGTCGCGCGATCTGTGGAACTGCGACGGCTGCGAGACCGCGTTCGCCAAGAAGGTCGGCGCTCAGGTCTCGATAGTTGCCTGGGTGCAGAAGGTCTCGGACCTGATCCTCAACATCAACGCGGTGATCCGCGACGCCGACACCGGCAAGCCGATCGCGGCCGGCAGCGTCGATATCCGCGGCAACACCGACGAGACATGGAGCCGCGGGCTCCGCTACCTCGTGCAGAACCGCCTGCTCGCGCCGCCCCGTTCGCCGTAGCCGGTCCGGCTCATTCTCCCGGGACGCTGGCCGGCGCACGCGCGGGAAGAAACTCCTCGTTGGCCTCCGCGAGCCTGGGCGCGCCATGCGCGATCGTCGGGCGCACGCCGTCGAACGAAAGCGGCAGCGCGGTCAGCGAATAATCCTCGCCGGGCACCTCCTGGCGCATCCCGAGTGCGCGCACATGCGGCTCGGCCAGCGCCTCCGGCAGCGAGTTGATCGGCGCGCACGGCACGCCCGCCGCCTCGAATTGCGCGATCCACGCCGCGCGTGGCCGCGCGCGGAGGATGGCGGTCATCTCGGCGACCAGCGACGATTTGTTGTCCATCCGCTTGCGGTTGGTCACGTAGCGCGGATCGGCGACCCAATCCGGCCGCTGCATTTCCCGCGCCAGCCGCGCGAACAGTCGGTCATTGCCGCAACAGATGAGGAACGGCCCGTCGGCGGCGTCGAACGCCTCGTACGGCACCAGGTCGGGATGGCCGGACGCATGGCGCGGCGGCATGTTTCCCTCGTTCACCCAGGCCTCGGATTTCTGCGCCGACCACGCCAGCGCGGTCTCCAGCAGCGAGGCGTTCACCACGCCGCCGCGCCCCGTCACGCCGCGCCGCTGCAGCATCGCGAGCGCGCCGATCACCGTCCACATTCCCGCACCCTGATCGCACGCCGCGACGCCGAGCCGCATCGGCGGATCGTCGGGACCGCCATTGATGCTGGACAGACCGGAAAACGCCTGGATCAGCGGCTCGTAGCCGGGGCGGCGCGCGAATGGCCCGACATGGCCGAACGCCGACAACTCGCAAAAGATGAGTTGCGGGTGGCGCGCGCACAACTCCGCGCCGCCGATGCCGAAGGATTCCGCGACACCCGGACGCAAATTGTGGATCAGGATGTCGGCGGTCGCCGCCAGCTTCTCGAACGCGGCGAGCCCATCGGCGCTTTTCAGGTCGAGCGCGATGGAGCGCTTGCCGCGATTGAAGATTGCGAAGGTCAGCGAATCGTCGTGGCGAAAGGCGCGGCCCATCCGCCGCGCGTCGTCGCCGCCCTCGACCCGCTCGATCTTCAGCACCTCGGCGCCAAGATCGGAAAAAATCGAGCCCGCGAAGGGCGCCGCCAGCACCTGCCCAAGCTCCAGCACGCGGACCCCTTGCAGGATGCCCATGGCTAAGAAATCCTTCGCTGTTACGGCCAGCCGGCGCCCGCCACCTCGACGCGCGCGATCTCGATGCGGCCCTGCTTGGCGTCGCGCGATTCCGGGCCGCGCACCGAACTGGTGCAGAGGAACAGCGTGCGCCGGTCCGCGCCGCCGAGCGCGCAGGCGTACACTGCGCGCCCCTCGGCGACGCTCACCGTCTGCGCGATCCGCCCGCCGTCCAGCACGCGCAACGCCTGGTTGGCGCGCGCGTGCGCCACCCACACGGCGCCCTCTGCGTCGAGGCAGATGCCGTCCGGCACCACGTCGGGCAGTTCGGCGAACACGCGCCGGTTGGCGAGCGTGCCGTCCTCGGCGATGTCGAAGCGGGTCAGCCGGTTGCCGTAGCTCTCAGCGGCGATCAGCGCGGCGCCGTCCGGCGTGATCACCATGCCGTTGGGAAAATCGAGCCCGTCGGCGGCGAGCGCGCAGGCACCGCCGGGATCGACCCGCACGATGCTGGCGGGTTGCCGCTCGGCGCCGCCGAACATGTCGAACCCGAAATTTCCCACCCAGGCGCGGCCGTGCGCGTCCACCACCATGTCATTGCACGGGCCGGCGGCGAGCGTCGAGAGATCGGCGTACGGGCGCAGCGCGCCGTCATCCATCCGCAGCAGGCGCCGATCATTCATCGAGACGACCAGCAGCTTGTTGTCGGCGGTCCAGCCAAGCCCCGAGGGCCGCTCGGCAACCTCGGCGATCAGCTCGGCGCGACCGGACAGGTCGAGGCTGCGCACCACGCCGCCGAAAATGTCGGAGAACCACAATTTTCCGTCGTGCCAACGTGGACCTTCGGGAAAGGCCAAACCGTCGAGCAGCGTTTCCACTTTCGCGCTCATCCGAGAACTCCGATGCCAGCGTGAGTGGCGAGCCTACGGCCGGCGGTCGGGATAGTCGATGACCCGCACCTCGTCCGTCGCGGGATCGAGCACGGCGCAGCTCAGTTGCCGCCCGTTGCGATGGTCGCGCGCATCGCCCGCCGACCCCGGATTGATGACCAGGGCGCGGCCGACGCGCTGGACGATCTGCGAATGGGTGTGGCCGTACAGCACGAAATCCGCCTCGACCTCGGCGAAACGCTGCAAGGTCGGGCTCTCCGGGTAGACATAGCCGCCGCGCGGCGACCACGGCGTCGAATGCACCATCAGCAGCGTCTTGCCGGCGAAGTTCAGCTCGAGCCGGTGCGGCTGCTCGGCGAGCCATGCCATCAACGCTTGGTCGATCCAATCCGCCTGACGCGCGCGGACGCCGTGCGGGGCGAGAAAATCCTCCTCGTGATTGCCGAGGATCACATGCGCTTCACGGTCCTTCAGCAGGGCCACGACTTCGTTGGAAAAGCGGTACTGGAAGATCGCGTCGCCCAGGCACAGCAGCTCGTCAACGTCTCCCATTGCTTCCAGCGCCTGTTCGAGCCCGTAGAGATTGCAGTGGATGTCGGAGACGATGCCGATTTTCAAACGTGCTTCCAGTCGGTGCGGCCATGCGGATCGACCGAGCTTACGTACCTCTCGGTAGAACTCAATCCCGGCTGGAACATATCAGGCACGCGGTGGACTGCGCAGTGCCCAGAACGCGACGCATCCCGTCGCATAGGCGGCGATCGAGAGGCCGAACGCCACATGGTAGCTGCCCGTCATGTCGAACACCCAGCCCGCCGCCCAGGCGCCGACGGCCGAGCCGATGCCGGTGCCCACGGTGATCACGCCGAGAATGGTGCCGAGCCGCGGGCCGGGGAACAGGTCGGCCGTCTTGGCCGTGATGGTCGGCCCGCGCGCGCCCCAGGTGAGGCCGAAGAAGCAGGCGTGCAGCCACAACAGCCAGGTGTCGCCCGGGCCGGTGATGAACAGCGCGAACACCACGCCGAGAATGGACACCCCGTAGGCGATGATCGCCGAGAGCTCGCGGCCGATATAGTCCGAGCTGGTGCCGGTCAGGATGATGCCGGGGATTGCAAGAAAGCTGCCCATGCCGAGCACACCGGCCGCGTACAGCCTGTCGAATCCCTGATCGACCGCGAAGGCCAGCTGGTGCAGCGAGACGAGGAAACTTCCGAGGCCGGTGCAGAGATAAACGATGAACAGCAGCCAGAACTGCCGCGTGCGCATCGCCTCGCCCAACGTCCAGTTCTGCCGCGGCTCGGCGACGGCCGCCGGGGCGGCCGTCGGGCCCGCCAGAGCAACGTCGGTGGCGGGGCGATCGGCGCCGCGGAACAGCATGGCGAGCGGCAGGACGAGCAGCCCCATCAGCGCGCCCTCGGCGAGGTAGGCGCCGCGCCAGCCGAATCCTGAAATGAGCAGCTGCGCGCCCGGCGCCGAGATCGCGCGCCCCGCGCCGTTGGCCGATTGCAGCACCGAGACCGCCATGCCGCGCCGGCGCACGAAGTGGCGCGAGATCAGCGGCGCGAACACCACCATGCCGAGGCAGTTGGCGCCGATCGTCATCACCACGCCGTACAGCAGGATCACATGCCATAGCGCCGTAGCGTGCGCGCTGCCGATCAGTCCGAGCGTCAGCAGCGCGCCGCCCAGCAGCACCAGGCGCCGCGAGCCGAGCCGGTCGACCAGCGCGCCGACCACCGGCGAGCTCAATCCGTTGACCAGCTGCGAGACCGAGTAGGCGACGGAGCTCTCGGCGCGGCTCCATGCGAACACCTGGATGAACGACACCAGGAACACGGTGTAGGACTGCATCATCCCGGCGGCGATCGCGAACGTCGCGAAGGAGGCGGCGAGGACGACCCAGATGTTCAGTCTCGGGCGGGGGCGCGGCAGGCTGGATTGCATGAAAGCCTGGCTCGATTGGCGCCGCACCGTACCGGCGGCGCTGCGCCGATGCAAACCCGCGACAGGCCGCGAGGGATGTGTGATCCTCAGTGCTCGTATGCTGTCGCCCAATGAAGCGCGCCGGAGAAGAGCATGACGCTGCGCCTACGCCAGATCTGTCTCGTCGCAGCCGAGCTGGAGCCCGCCGTGGCCGCCTTGCGCGACGTGCTGGGCATCGAGGTCAGCCATCGCGACGGCGCGGTCGGCAAGTACGGGCTGGTCAACGCGGTGCTGCCGGTCGGCCGCTGCTTCCTCGAAGTCGTGGCACCCACGCGCGAGGGAACCGCTGCCGGCCGCTACCTCGAACGGCGCGGCGGCGCGGGCGGCTACATGGTGATCCTCGACTGCGACGACATCGCGCCGTGGCAGGCGCGCGTGGCCGCGCTCGGCGTGCGGGTGGCGAACGATCTCGACTACGACGGCAAATATCGCGGATTGCAGCTGCATCCGCGCGACACCGGCGGCACGCTGCTCGAGATCAACTGGACCCTGGGCGGGGGATCGCTCGACGGGCCATACCATCCGGCCGGACCGAACTGGCAGTCCGCCATGCGCGTCGGCGTCACCGAGAGCCTGCTCGGGGCCGAGATCCAGGCGGAGAACCCCGCCGCGCTGGCGGCGCGCTGGGCGGAGATTCTTGACCGCCCCTTGCATCGCGAGGCTTCGGGCGCCGCTCGGATCGACCTCGATCTCGGCTTTGTCCGTTTCGTCGCGGCGACCGACGGGCGCGGCGAGGGGCTGTCGGGCATCGACGTGCGGCCCGCCGACCAGCAGGCCATCCGCACGGCGGCGGCCGGGCGCGGATTGGTCGTCACGGACGATATGGTGGCACTCTGCGGGATGCGGGTGCGGCTCGCGCGGGAGAGCGCATCGGCATAGCTTGACGATACGGTGGGGAAAAGTGTCAGGATCGCGCCGCCGCGCGACCCCAGCCAGGATAGAGACCCATGATGAAGCGACGCACGCTCCTCCAGACCGCCGGCGCGGGTGCGGCCGTGCTCGCCGCCCCTCGCCTCGCGCGGGCGCAGAAGGACCGCGTCCTCAAATTCATCCCGCAATCGGATCTG
>DATIMU010000461.1:0-3622 GCA_035475015.1 Acetobacteraceae bacterium | reverse complement strand
AGCTGCGTCAGGCGCTGGCGGAACTGGCGGAGGAGGGCGTGATCCAGCTGTTCCGTCCGCGCGACGGCGCGCCGCCGCTGGTCGGCGTGGTCGGCACCTTGCAGCTCGACGTGCTGCAGGCGCGGCTGGCCGGAGAATATGGCGTGGCGATCGGGTTCGACGAATCGCCGTTTTCGCTGGCGCGCTGGGTGTCGGGCGAGGACCGTGCGGCGCTGGATCGATTCATCGCCGAGAACCGCAACGCGATCGCCGACGATCTGGACGGCGACCCGGTGTTCCTCGCGACCTCGGCCTTCATGATGCGCCGCGCCGCCGAGCTCAATGCGACGCTGACGTTTCGCGACATCAAGGACCACCGCGCTGACCGCGTCGCGGCCTGATCCTTCCGCTCGCGGCTTGTTGAGCCCGCCGCGCAGACGGCGACATGCGGTATCCGCTACGGTCGCCGCAGCCATAGGAGCGCCGCCATGAGCATTTTCGGCTCGATCATGTCCAAGATCTTCGGCCACCCCGCCGCCGCGACGGGCGGCTCCGCGTCGCCCACGCCGGAATCCTCGGTGGCCAGCCCGGCGCCGGGCGCGCCGGCCACCGCCACGCCGGCCGCCGCGGCGCAGGCGCCCGTCGACGTGGAGGCGGTGCTGACGGAGATTGCGGCGCAGAACCCGGGGCCGAGCAACTGGCGCCAGTCGATCGTCGACCTGATGAAGCTGCTCGGTCTCGACAGCAGCCTCGACGCGCGCAAGCAGCTGGCGACGGAGCTCGACTATTCGGGCGATCAGAACGACAGCGCCAGCATGAACGTCTGGCTGCACAAGCAGGTGATGCAGAAGCTCGCGGAGAACGGCGGCAAGGTACCCGACTCCCTCAAGGTGTAGCGATACGGCGCTGGGCCAATGTCATTGCAAGGAGCGCAGCGACGCGGCTGCCCGTTTGTGGGCACGATGGATCGCCACGCCGGCTGCGCCGGCTCGCGATGACGTCCGTGGGTCGGTATGAGCTTGCTTGAGCCGAGGACGGAGTTTCCCATGCGCGCGGTGTTCTTGGTCTCTGTTCTCCTGTTTCTCGTCGCCGCTTGTGCTCAGGTTCACGGAGTGAGCACGCGGCAAGGGACGAATGTCGTGGGCGCCCCGGGAACGGCGAGCGATCCGGCGACCGGGGGGCGGGACTGGCCGTGGTGAACGGGTGTGCGCGCGGCTTTCCGCCGCGCCCGACGCCGCTCCACGCGATCCGCTATTTTACGGGCATCATGATGTGCTCGTATGAGCTCCCGCCCCACATGACGAAGGGTCTCGTCGGCGCATCGGCCGTGCGTGGCACGTCGTCGAGCATTCCCGCCATTCCGACCACCATGACGTGTGGACCGGTCGTGACCCACTTCTTGCCTTGTGGAGGAGCGGTGGCGAAGGGATCGTCGTTGCTGGCGTCGGACCCGCCCTGCAGCATGTAGACGAGGCCCATTTTGCCCTTGGGCGCGTCCTTGTGCTCCATCCATGCGTGGAGCCATTCCATCGCGTTGCGATCCAGACACATGGGATCGTTGCCCGGCGAGCTGGGATCGTCCGGCACGCAGGTGAAGTCTCCCTTGCCTTGCCGCAGCGTACGAACCTTGTCGCCCTCCATGCCGATGATGGTCGCGTCGCGTGAGATCGCTGGTGGCGCGGCGGAGACGGCGCTGGCGATCAACTCGGCATCGGTTTTCGGCCGGTGCTGGGTGCCGGCCGTTTGCGCTTGCGCGCCGGATAATCCCGACAGGAACAAGGCGATAGCGCTGGCGGCAACGAGAGAACGGCACATCAGTGGCTCTCCTGTTCGACGGTGAAGGTCGGCTCCGTTTTGCTGCGCGGCGGACTTGGCCAGCGTAATCCCTTTGGGATCGGCAACGATAGGTTTTTGTCTCCCAACGCCACCTGGCATTCTCGTCAAGGCTTTTGCGTCCGGAGCACCGACCGCATAGGATCGATGGGAAACCGGAGGATCGGGCCATGCAGCGCACGCTTGTTCGCCACGCGAGGGACGATGCTTTCACGCCGGGTCAGTTGCCGGGCTTCACCTATCGCGATCTCGGCATCGCCGAGGCGACCGGGGGCAAATTCGTCGCCCGCGTGATCCGCGCGGTGCCCGATGCGCCGGCGCAGGATGACTGGCACCGCCACGACCACGCTTTCTCGATTACCCATGTGCTGAAGGGCTGGCTCGAGGTCGAGTTCGAGGATATCGGGCCGCAGCGGGTCGAGCCGGGCAGCGTGATCTATTCGTGGAACGGGCCGCGCCATCGCGAGCTGCGCTGCGGCGGCGACCTCGAGATTCTCAGCCTGACGACCGCGATGCCGATGGGTGACGTGGGCGAGCCGCGCGCCGTGGTGCAGCACGCCCGGGACGCGGCGTTCGAGGCGGGCTTGCGCGAGTATTTCGTCTATCGCGACTTCGGGGTGAACGCCGCGACCACGGGTGCCATCGGCGCGCACATGGTGAAAGTGGTGCCGGGGACGCATCCGCACGGCCAGTGGCACACGCACGATCTCGGCTTCCAGTTCGTCTACGTGCTCGATGGCTGGGTGGAGTTCGAGTACGAGGACATCGGCCGGGTGCGGCTGGAGCGGGGCTCGATGGTGTATCAGCCGCCGCTGGTGCGTCATGCCGAGGTGGCGCATAGCGACGACGTGGTGATCCTCGAGATCGTGGCACCGGGCGATTTCGCGACCCGCGAGGTCGCCGCCCCGGCCCGGGTGCCGCAAGCGGCGGAATAGCGCGCCCCGCCCCGGGGGCCCGAGGCGCGCGGAGACATCCGATGGCCGACAAGCCGAACTTCGTGCTGGTCCCCGATCCTGATCCCGAGCCTCCGGCCCCGGCCCGTGCGGCGGTGCCGGTGCTCGCGCGGCTGCGAGCGCTGGTGGGCGCGGTCGGGGGATTGCTGCCCCAGGAAACCGCGACCGAGGGCGCGGTGTCCGCTTGGACCGGGCGGCCGCGACTGGTGTTCGGCTTCGACGCCACCGCCTCGCGCGAGCCCGCCTGGGCGACGGCGCGGCAGGTGACGGATGCGCTGGTGCGGGCGCTGCCGGGCGAGCTCGACGTGGCCCTCGCGGTGCATGGCGGCTCGCGCTTGCACACGTTCACCGACTTCACCGCAGACGCGAACACGCTGCGGGACCGCGCCGCCGGGATCTCCTGCATCGCCGGGCATACGCGGCTGCTGCCGATCCTGTCGCGCGCGCTGGCCGCGTCTGGCGTGCGGGTGGTGACGTATATCGGCGACGTGTTCGAGGAATCGCCCGGGCAGGGCCGCCGGCTTGCCGACGACATGGGACGGCGTGGGATCAAGCTGATCGTGCTGCACGACGTCGCCGACTGGAACGCGCGGCGCGACGGCGAGATATTTCTCGATCTGGCGCGGCGCACCGGCGGCTGCGTGCTGCCGTTCGACGCCAACGCGCCCGGGCGGTTGCGGGAGCTGTTGGCCGCCGTCGCGGTCTACGCGGTGGGCGGCGAGGCGCTGCTGGAGGAGCGGCGGGGGGAGATGCCGGGGGCCGTGGTGCTGCTGCGGCACCTCGGCGGAGGCGGTTAACGCGCGGCGCCGGCGCCGGCTTTGACGCTGCCGTCGGGCTGCGGGACGGTGATGGGGGCG
>DATIMU010000460.1:0-15732 GCA_035475015.1 Acetobacteraceae bacterium | reverse complement strand
CCATTGGCGCAAGGTCAAGGGGTTGTCGGCAAACACCAAGGTCAGGCTGCCGTCGCCGATGCTCGCGGTGCGGACCACGGTGATCGTTATCATCCCCGGCAGGCGCTGCATCGACGTGACCTTCACCGGCCCGGACAGCCGAACCTGGTCGGCGAGCAGGATGCCGAGGGGGGTCTGCGACAGCGGGATGTTGCTGGTCTGGCCGAGCTGGGAGTCATGGAAAACCAGCATTCCGTTGCCCGCGACCAGCAAAAGGGGCGTCGGCGGATCGTAGGCGAAGCGCATCCGGCCGGGGCGTTCGAGCCAGACGGTGCCCTGGCTGATCCGCCCGTCGGGCGCCACTTGCAGGAAATGCGCCTTCAGGGTGCGGATCGAGTTCAGATAGGCCTCGATCTGGGCGAGCGTGGCGGCGTCTGCCGTCTGCGCCCGGGCCGGCTCCGGCGCGAGCCCGGGGAGAGCGGCGAATGCGGAACCAAGGAGGGCGGAGGCGAGCAGGGCGCGGCGTTTCATGCCCGGGATGTGGCATCGCCGCGCACCCTTTGCAAAGAAGATAGCGCGCGAGGCGGGCCGGGCTGCTATTCGGCCGCCGCCGGGAGCGGGCCTTGCGCCTGCGCCCACAATTCGGGGTGCAGTTCCTCGCGCCGGTCGGGAAAGAACAGCGCGCAACCCAGGGTCACGACTGCGAATCCGGCCAACAGCAGGGTGACGGCGGTGAGATTGCCGGTGCGCTCGTAGAGCAGGCCGACCACCGGGGCGGCGGCGGCCGAGCCGAGAAAGCCGACGAAGAAGCGCACCGAATACATCCGCGTCCTGAGTTCCGGTGAGATGTAGCGCGCCGTCATCGTCTCGTTCACCGTCACCTGCCCGAACAGCGCCGCCGCGACGAACCCGGCGATCGGCAGCACGATCCAGCCCTGCGCATAGGCCAGCGCCGCGAGCGCCGGCACCAGGACCAGCGAGATCGGCAGGAACACCCGCTTCAGCGTGGTGCGGTCGATCAGCCGGCCGACGGTGAACTGGGTGACGGCGCCGCACAACGTCGCGACGAAGGCGGCGAGACCGACCAGCGGGAGGAGGCGGGTGTCGGTCGCCAGCCGCTCGGCCATCAGCTTGGGGAGCAACAGGGTGAAAGCGTTGAACACCAGGCCCGAGACGATGGCGATCAACAACAGGACGATCACGGCGCGGCGCACCAGCGGGCGCGGGATCTCGGGGAAGGGGCGGCTGGCGCGGCGGATGACGTGCTCGGCCGCGGGCTGGCGCAGCCAGGCGAGTCCCAGCGCGAGGCACAGCAGGCCAGGGGCGATGAAGGCCGCGCGCCAGCCGAAATGCTGTGCCAGGAACGCCGTCACCACCGGGGCCAGCGCCACGCCGAAATTGCCGAACACGCCGTTGACGCCGATCGAGCGGCCCGGCCGGTCGCCGGCCGCCTCTACCAGCATCGCGGTGCCGATCGGGTGGTAGATCGCGATGAACACGCCGGTCGCCGCCATGCCGAGGGCGAGCAGCAACCGGGTGTCGGTGAAGCCGGTGGCGATCAGGGAAAGCCCGGCGCCGAGGAAGAACACGGTCATCAGGGATTTCCGTCCGAAGCGCTGGGCAAGCCATCCCTGGGGCAGCGAGAACAGCCCGTAGAGCACGAACATGCCCGTCGCGAGCGCCAGGATCGACCCGTAATCCGCTCCGAACGCCCCGTCGGGCCGCGCCATCACCAGGACCGCCGTGGGGAGGATCAGAAGCGAATAGTGGGTCAGGCTGTGGGCGGCGTTGATGAAGGCGATTTCGCGTCCGGCCGGGCTCATGCGCTTCCCTCTCGGGCCACGGTGCGGCCCCGATCCATGTCCGTCACATTATCGCGGCCAGTCGCGATTGTCCCGCCCGGTGCACGCTGTTCGGCGGCCGCTCTGTTCGGTGATCGAACTTACCCGAACCACGGCGGGGGGCGCTCCGTTGTGGCTGTTGCAGAGGCGGCCCCCTTCTCACGAGACGGCCCGGCCACCCACGGCAACGAAAAAGGAGCCCCTAGCGATGGCAGACAGCACACCGAACGGCAGAAGCAACCGCGGGTTCGCCTCAATGGACCCCGCCCGTCAGCGCGAGATCGCCTCCAAAGGCGGGAGCAGCGTCCCCGCCGAGAAGCGTCCGTTCTCGCAGAACCACAAGCTTGCGGCGGAGGCCGGGCGCAAGGGCGGCGAGCATTCACATGGCGGCCGTAGCCAAGTCCGCCGGCCGGTGGAACAGGAGACGCGACAGTAGATCCCGGACGGCCAGCCGGCGCGGGAGCGGCTACGCCGTCGCGTGGCCCGGGACGCGACGTTCGGCCGGGAGCGTCGTGGCGGCCAACTCCGTCCAGAAGCGGCGGCGCTCGGTCGCCTGGACGGCCAGCGTGTAGTCGGCGAACCCGCTTCGCGCGCCGTCGCGCAGTTGCTGGAGCAGGCGCCAATCCCGCACCAGCCGACTGAGCGCCTCGAACCAAGAAGCGGGGTCTTGCCGCACCAGCATCCCGCCCGGGCCATCAGCGATCGAGCCCCGATAGACGCCGATGTCGGAGGCCAGCACCGCCATGCCGAGTGCCGCGTAGTCCAAGGCCTTGATCGACGATTTGCGACGGTTGAAGTCGTTCTCGGCCAATGGCGCGAGGCCGACGTCCCAGGCGTTCTGCTGGATCATCCAGTTGACGAAGCCCGGATAGCTCGCGGTGGCGGCGGTCGGCAGGGCCACGCGGTTAAGGAAGTCCGGCAACGTGCCGCGCGTGACGCCGAGTATGTCGATCCGCACGCGCTCACCGTATTCGTAGCACAAGCGCTCGAGGGCGGGCAGCACCAGGGCAAGGTCGGCATCGTGCGTGGCGGTGCCCATGAACAGCACGCGCAGCGGACCGAACGGCATCCGTCCGGCCGGTGCGACGGCCGACCACAGCCGCTCGTCCAGCCCGTTCGGAACCAGGATCACCTCCTTGCGCAACGCCAGGAGGGTCGAGCGGAGCGGCGCGGTCGAGGTGCACACGACGTCGGCCTCGCGCACCATACGGGCGACCGATCCGGCCCGCGGACGCAGCGTCTCCGCGTCGGGATGGTCCGGCGGAATCCCGATCAGGTCGTCGTCGATGTCGTAGAGCAATCGCATCCCCTGGCTGCGGCAATGAGCCACCAACCGGTCGGCAGTCGCAGAATCCGCGACTGCGTATCTTTGCGTGGCGAGGATGTTGGCACGGTACCGCATAGCCTCTTCCGGCGTGGCCAGCACGACCTCCATCCCACGGCCGATCCCCGGATGGTCCAGCGGCAGAAGGAGCCGGATGTAGGCGCAAGGGCTGAGGGAGCCGTCATCCAGCCGCTCGGGAACGACAACCACCGTGGTCCGATCGTGGCGTCGCAGGTCGAGAACCTTTGGAGCGCGCGCGGTGCGTGCCCGCAGGTAGGAGTCGGCGTAAAAATCCGCGGTCGGCCGCCGTGGCTTCGGTCGCGGCGGGGCGCGCAATCCGGCCAGGGCTTCGCGAACCTCATCCAGGATGCGCAGCCACGCCTCGGCTGGCGCCGCGGGGTCGGCCAACCAGGTGAGCGGGCGGCCGTCGAGACGTTCGGGGAACGAGCCGACCCGGGACGCGACGATCGGCAGCCCGGCGGCAATCGCGGCGGTCAAGGTATAACTGTAGGTTTCAGGCACTTGACCCGGGAACCAGATGACATGGGGCCGGGCCCGCGCGATCAACCTGGCGAGATCCCGAGGCTCATATTTGCCCGTTTGCCTGATCCTTGCCTCGGCCGCCGGTGGGAGGGGCACCTCGGCAAAACCGATCAAGTGAATTTCGAGCCGCGCCGGATCGGCCATCTCGGCCACGGCGGCGACGGTCCGCGCCCCTTTGTGGCTGGTCAGCACGCCCAGCACGGCCACCCTTAGCCTGCGCGTGGGGCCGTTGGTCGGCAGCTTGATCGGCCAGTTGGCCTTTGCAATCGGCTCGTGCGGTACCACGACGGCCCGGTCGCCGAGCTCGCAGAACGGCGCCACCCGTCGGCGTGCGTCCTCGCTCGGGCAGATCACCCGCTCCGCCTCCCGCAGGAGCCAGAGGTGCCCGGAGCGCCACGACAGGATGTCGCGCGCGCCGGTCTCGTTCCGCGCGGCGATGCAGGTGTTGCAGGCGGCCGGCCCGGGCGAGCCGCATTCCTGGGAATCGCGCTGCGGCAGCAGGTTGATCTGCGGGCAGACGGCGAAAAAGTCATGTACCGTGAAATCAAACGGCACGCCGAGTTGCGCGATCAGTTCCCGTGGATCGATCCGCATTCCCAGCAAATGATGGACATGCGCCCGACCGACCGCGGCGGACCGCAGGAAGCGCACGAGGTCGTCCTGCCGGTCCTCGCCTAGCACCATCGACGGGTGATCCGGCCGACCGGGCAACGTGAGCTCGACTCCGCGCGAATGGCTGGACAGGAGCAGCATGTTGGCGGATCGACCGACGCTCGCCGTCACCGCCTCTATATGCTGGCGCACGCCGCCGCCGAGCCCGTGGGAAATCTGCAGCACCGTGGGCAGCCCCGAGCGCCGCAGCAGCGCGGCGGTCAACGCGAATCGGTATGGCCCGACCTCGTCGCGGCGGACGTGCCTCGCGACCAGCCCGTCGAAATCGGGATGGATCGCGGCGAGCAGATCCGCCTTACCGTGGAGATCGGCGGAACCCACGCCGAAGCTGACATTCCCCTCGTGATAGACGAAGGTGTCGCAAGCGAGCTTGTGCCGCCAGCCGCGAGCGGCGGCGCGCATACAGAAATCATTTTCCTCGCCATAGCCGCGACCGAACGTCGCGGCGTCGAACAGCCCGATTTCACGCAGGGCGTCTCGGCGGATGTACATGCAGAAGCCCACCGTCGTGGGGACTTCCACGCTACGCCCGCCATTGGCCTCGCGACAGGCGGCGTCCATCTCGCGGACCGTCAGCCCCGCCGGCATTGGGCCGCCCTGCTCGCTCGGGTAGCTGCAAATCGTCGCGTTGTTCGAGAAGGGCGACACCGAGGCGACGCGCGGCTCCGCGTGAGCGTGGCCGGCCAGCCGCCGCAGCCAGCCCGGCGGGACCACCGTATCGCTGTTCAGCAACACGACGTCTGCCGCGGCGGAAAGCTGCATCCCCCGATTGACCGAGGCGACGAAGCCCAGATTTCGCCGGTTGCGGATCAGCGTGATCCGCCCCGTCCCGTTCACGCGATCAAGCCAGGCGGACAGCTCGGGCTCCGGCGAGCGGTCATCCACCACGACGATCTGGCCCGGCGGCCGCTCGGGGTCGCCAAGCACCGATTCGAGGCAGCGCCGGGTCTGCGCGAGACCGCGATAGACCGGGATCACCACGTCGACCTCGATCCCCGGCGGACACGCGGGCGGTTCGGCGGGGGAGGGGAGATACTCGCCTATGCCGACCCGCTTCTCGGTCGCCCAGCCGCGCTCGACGCCGAACAGGACGTGATGCAGCAACGGGTTGCCCGCCCCTTCGGGGTGCTCCTCGGCGTAGTATGCGGCATCAAAGCGCGGATGCGGGTTGCGCAGCTCCCTCGCGCCGTGTTGCAGGTAATGCAGGAGCGGATGGATGCCGGCGCGCGCGATGTCGGGGTACTGCCCGAGATACCAGGCGCTGTCGAAGAACGGATTGGGGTTGCGATTCTCGCCGACGCCGTGATTGATGAAGTGGTCGAGCGGATCGATCCCGGCGCCTGCGACGTCCGGGTACGCCGCGCGGTACCAGGCTGCGTCGAAAAAGGCGCCCAGGTCATCCCTGAGTGTCGGGCTGGCCATTGGGCCAATATCCTGATTGAGAGCTTTGCGGGAAAGTCTGGCCGCGTAACTAGCGTAACTGACGGGGCGGCGTCAGCAAAGCATTTGGCCTCGCTTGCGCCGCCGGCTACTGCGCTGCAAGGAGGCAAGGACGACCTGCGATGAGCGAGACGCTGCTGGACGTGAAGGGGATGAACTGCCCGTTGCCGGTGTTGCGCGCGAATCGCTCGCTGCGCGGCATGGCGCCGGGCGAGCGGCTGCGCGTGCTGGCGACCGATCGCGCCGCCGTGGCTGACTTCCAGTCTTATTGCCAGGAGACCGGGCACGCGCTGCTTGCCTGGAGCGAGGAGGGCGGGGTGTTCAGCTTCGTCATCCGCCGCCGCGCGGAGGACTCCGCAGCGGGGAAGGGTGCCTGAATGCCGACCGCACTCATCACCCACCCCGCTTGCCTGGAACATGACGTCGGCGCCTGGCACCCGGAATGCCCCGACCGGCTGCGTGCCGTGCTGCGCGCGCTGGAAGGCGAGGGCTTCGCCGACCTGCTACGCGAGGCCGCTCCGCTGGCCACCCTCGACCAGCTCGCCCGGGCGCATTCGCCTGAGTATGTCGAGGCGATCCTGGCGATCCGCCCCGCGCCGGGGGAGACACTGGCGCTCGACGCCGACACGCTGATGGGCGCCGGCAGCGCCGAGGCGGCGCTCGGGGCGGCCGGCGGTGCAGTCGCAGGAGTGGACGCCGCGATGGAGGGCTGGGCGCGCGCCGTGTTCGTCGCGACCCGTCCGCCTGGCCATCACGCGGAGCCGGCGCGTGCGATGGGCTTCTGCCTGTTCAACAACGTCGCGGTCGCCGCCCACCACGCCCGGGCGCGTTGGCGGAAGCGGCGCATCGCGGTGGTCGATTTCGACGTGCATCACGGCAACGGCACTCAGGCGATGTTCGCCGCCGACCCGGACCTGTTCTATGGCTCCAGTCACCAGTACCCTTGTTATCCAGGCACCGGGCGGCCCTCCGAGCGCGGCGTGGCGAACAACGTCGTGAACGCGCCGCTGCCTCCGGGGTCGGACGGGCAGGCGTTCCGCGCGGCATGGCGCGAGGTGATCCTGCCGGCGCTGGACGATTTCGCCCCGGAGTTCCTGATCGTCTCGGCCGGTTTCGACGCCCATCGGGCGGACCCGTTGGCGCAGCTCCGGGTGGAGGCCGTCGACTTCGCCTGGCTCACCGCAGAGCTCGTCGGGATGGCCGCGCGCCACACCGACGGGCGCATCGTCTCCGTGCTGGAGGGCGGCTACGATCTCGACGCGCTCGCTGCCTCGGCCGCCGCGCATGTGCGGGCGTTGATGCAGGTGGATTAGAGCCTAGCCTGCCGTCATCCAGAGCGGCTCCTTCAGCCGAGTGACGAAAGCCGCGTGAGCGGCAAGTTCCACGACACTCGGCATGATCGGCCGGGGCGCTCGCGTCCCGACATGGGTGTATGACGCGATCGCGGCGCCCGAGTCGGCCGCTGCACCCAGCGAGAGGTCACGCTGCCGTCCGCCGGTGAGTTCGACATAGACCTCCGCCAGCAGCTTGCAGTCGAGCAGCGCGTTGTGGGTCGTGCGGGCCGAGAGATCGATGGCGAACCGTCGGCACAGCGCGTCCAGGCTGTTCGGCAGGCCAGGAAATCGGGCTTTCGCCATGACCAGCGTGTCGACCATCCGCCCCGGGTCGAGCCGAGGTCGCGAGAGGGTGGCGAACTCGGCATCGAGGAATGCGAAGTCGAACGGGGCATTGTGCGCCACCAGCCGGTCCTCGCCGAAGAACGCCAATAGCTCCTCGGCGATGTCGGCGAAACGCGGCTTGCCCCGGAGATGCTGGATGGTGATGCCGTGGATGCGGGTGGCGTCCTCGGGGATGTCGCGTCCCGGGTCGATCAGCCGATGGAAATGCCGCCCCGTCGGCAGATCGTTGATGAGTTCCAGAGCCGCGATCTCGATCACCCGGTGCCCCTGTTTGGGTTCCAGCCCGGTCGTCTCGGTGTCAAACAGGATGGAACGGGTCATCGGCGCAGCCCGAGGATGAGCCGTCGCAGCGCACGCTGGGTGTGATAGCGGGACAGGCCCGTGCGGATGACGATGTCGGCGCGGCGGCGCTTCTCGCGGTCCGACATCTGCCGGTCGATCACCGCGGCGATGTCCGCGTCGCTCATGCGGCGGCGCTGGCGCACGCGATGCATCTGCACGGCGCGCGGCGCGGAGACCACGATGACCATGTCCATCAGCTCCTCGGCCTTGGTCTCGAACAGCAACGGTATGTCAAGAACCGCGGCCGGTGCCCGCGCGCGGCGCGAGCGGGCAATAAACTCATATTCCTCCTGACGAACCATCGGATGCAGCACCTGCTCCAAGCGCCGCAGCTGATCGGGGCGGCCGAGCACCTGCTCGCGCAGGCGCGTCCGATCGACGTGGCGAGCCGCCCCGGAACCAGCCACCGCGTCGGGGAACAGGGCCGCGATGGCGCGGACGGCGCGCCCGCCAGGGCCCTGCATCCGGTGCACTGCCAGGTCGGCATCGAACACCGGGATGCGCGCTCTGCGGAAGGCGGCGGCGGCGGTCGACTTGCCCATGCCGATGCCGCCGGTCAATCCGATGACCTTCACGACGCGATGACCTTCAGGCGCCCAGCAGGTCGGCGGCGACGAAGCGGCGCAGCTCATTGTCCACGATCGGCTCGACGCCGAACCAGGCGGTGAACCCCGGGACCGCCTGGTGCAGCAATAGCCCGAGCCCCTCGACGGTCCGCAAACCACGCGCTCGGGCGGCCGCCAGCAAGGGTGTCTCCAGAGGCACGTAGACGATGTCGGCAACCGCCATCCCGGCGGGCGCCCGGTCGAGATCGAGGCCGAGCGCCGGGTTGCCCGCCATGCCCAGCGAGGTGGTGTTGACCACGAGGGCATGATCGGCGAGGGCCGCATCCCTTGCATCCCAGTCGAGTACCGTGAGGCCGGGGAGGTCGGCGGCCAGCGTATCGGCCCGCGCACGGGTGCGATTGGCGAGGCTGACGGGGGCGCCGGCGTCCTGCAGCGCGGCTACGACCGCACGGGCTGAGCCACCACCGCCGAGCACGAGCGCCGGCCCCGCCGCCGGATCGACGCCGTGGGCACGCAGATTGGCGATGAACCCCGACCCGTCGGTATTGCTGCCGTCGATGCGTCCGTCTCGGAATACTAAGGTGTTGACAGCGCCAGCCCGCCGCGCCGAGGCGTCAACCACGTCGCACACCGCGAAGGCGGCCAGCTTGTGCGGAATGGTGACGTTGGCACCGGCGAAGCCAGCCGCCGCCAGCCCGCGCACGGCGGCGGCGAAATCCTCCTCGCGGACCGGCAACGGCACATAGACACCATCGATTCCGTGCCGTTCGAGCCAGAACCCGTGCAGGCGGGGCGAGCGGGAGTGGGATACCGGCCAGCCGAGAATCCCGGCTAGCCTGGCTTTTCCGGTCAGAATGGGCATGACACCAAAGAGCACGGCGGAACGCGCCGGATCAATCTCTCTGGCAACTCGGCGGCGCCTTCGGGCGCCGCTTCGCGCGGGCAGCTAGTGCCCCCGCAGGATCTGGCTCAGGAATCCCTTGAGACGGTCCGTCTCGGGGTGCTCGAACATCCGCTCCGGGGTGCCACTCTCGACGATCTCGCCGCGATCCATGAACACTACCCGGTCGGCGACACGGCGCGCGAAGCCCATCTCGTGCGTGACGCAGACCATCGTCATGCCCGACTCGGCCAGCTCGATCATTGTGTCCAGAACTTCCTTGATCATCTCCGGGTCGAGTGCCGAGGTCGGCTCGTCGAACAGCATGATCTTGGGCTTCATGCACAGCGCCCGCGCGATCGCGACGCGCTGCTGCTGGCCGCCGGAGAGCTGGCCGGGATATTTGTTGGCCTGTTCCGGGATCTTCACCCGGCGCAGGTAGTTCATCGCCAACTCCTCGGCCTCGGCTTTGGGCATCTTGCGCACCCAGATCGGCGCCAGGGTCAAGTTCTGCAGGATCGTCAGGTGTGGGAACAGGTTGAATGACTGAAACACCATGCCGACTTCGCGCCGAATGGTGTCGAGGGCTCTGAGATCGTCGCTGAGCTCGGTCCCGTCGACGACGATGCGGCCTTCCTGATGGATCTCCAGGCGGTTGATGCAGCGGATCATGGTGGACTTGCCCGAGCCGGACGGGCCGCACACCACCACACGCTCCTTTTGCGCCACGTTCATCGAGACGTCGCGCAGCACGTGCATCGTGCCGTACCATTTGTTGACGTGGTCGAGCACGATGGCCGGCGCCTCGGGCGGGAACGGTCGCGCGCGGCGCTCGGCGGTCTGGGACTGGCTCATGGCTTCCCTCTTAGCGCCTCGTGGCGCGGCCGAGCTCGCGCTCCAGGCCGCGACTGTATTTGGACATGGCAAAGCAGAACGCGAAATAGATCACCGCTAGGACAATGTAGATCTCGGTCGAGAAGGACTGCCACGCCGGCTCGCTCAGTGCGATCTTGCCAGAGAGCAGCAGGTCGAAAATGCCGATGATGAGCACCAGGCTGGTGTCCTTGAAGAAGCCGATGAAGGTGTTCACGAGAGGCGGGATCACGAGCCGCAGCGCCTGTGGCAGCACGATCTTGCCGGTCTTCTGCCAGTAGGTGAGGCCGAGCGCGTCGGCGGCCTCGTACTGGCCCTTCGGTAACGCCTGCAGGCCGCCGCGCACGACCTCGGCGAGATAGGCTGCGGCGAACAGGATGATGGCGATTTGCGCGCGCAGCACTTTGTCGATGTTCACGCCCTCCGGCATAAACAGCGGGAACATCACGCTCGCCATGAAGAGCAGGCTGATGAGCGGCACGCCCCGGATCAGCTCGACGTACAGCACGCACAGCAGCTTCACCGCGGGCAGCTTGGTCGAGCGGCGGCCGAGGGCGACGAGGATCGACAGCGGGAAGGAGAAGGCGAGGCCGAACGTCGCCAGGATGAGGGTGATCGGCAGGCCGCCCCAGCTGTCCTGCGGCACGAAGGCGAGGCCGAGCACGCCGCCCCACATGAGCAGGCCGATGACGGCGAGCGTCACCAGCCAGATCAGCACGAGCTCGCGGCGCCAGAACCGCCGCATGGCTGAGACGACGTAGAGCCCGATGAACAGAGCGATGCAGATTGCCGGTCGCCATTGCTCCTCGTACGGGTAACGGCCGAACAGGATCAGGCGGTACTTGTCGGTGATGATCGCCCAGCACGCGCCGACGCCGCGCGCTTCCTGACAGGCGGCGGTCTGGGGCTGGCCGCTGGCGTTGTAGGGGACCGACCAGACGGCGTTGATGAAGGCCCACTCGACGAGGCGGACGCCCCACAGCACGATCAGCGCGCCCAACCCCAAAGTCACCGCAGTCGACCACCAGGAGCCGAACAGGTTGAGACGCGCCCAGGCCCAAGGGCCGCCGGCCGGCGCCGCGTGGCGCCGCTCCTCGATCACCGGCGCGGGCGTCGCCCCAGCGGTCGCGGGCACAGGGTCGATCTGCGCGGTGCCGGACACGTCAGCGCTCCACCAGCGCGATGCGGGCATTGTACCAGTTCATGAACAGGCTGATCGACAGGCTGATCGTCAGGTACACCGCCATGATCACGGCAATTCCCTCGATCGCCTGGCCGGTCTGGTTGAGTGTCGTGTTGGCGATCGAGACGATGTCCTGATAGCCGATCGCGACGGCAAGCGAGCTGTTCTTGGTGAGGTTCAGGTACTGGCTGGTCATCGGCGGGATCATGACCCGCATCGCCTGCGGCAGCACGATCTTGCGCAGGATCACGCCGTGGCGAAGGCCGAGCGCGCCCGCCGCCTCCCACTGGCCCTGCGGCACCGCCTGGATACCGGCCCGCACGATCTCGGCGATGTAGGCGGCGGTGTAGATCACCAGCCCCATCAGCAATGCGGTGTATTCCGGCGTCACCGTCAACCCGCCGGTGAAGTTGAAGCCGTGCAGCGCCGGCTTGTCCCACGCGAACGGAGCGCCCAGCGCTGCCCAAACGATCACCGGCACCACGACCAGGAGGGCAAGCGCCACCGGCCATACCCTTGGCTGCTCGCCAGTCGCCTCCTGCCGCCGTCGGGCGCGACGCGACCACGCATAGGTGAGGACGGCGCCGATGAGCAGCGCGACGGCGGCCCAGGTGAAGGCAGGCGCCCAGATCAGTTCCGGCAGCTTGATGCCACGGTTGGACAGGAACACCGCGTCGCCGATCCGCAAACTCTGGCGCGGCGCTGGTAGCCCCTGCAGGAGCGCGTACCAGAACAGCAATTGCAGGAGCAGCGGGATGTCGCGCAGCCCCTCGACATAGATCGCTGCCAGCTTGGCGACCAACCAGTTGCGCGACAGTCGCCCGATGCCGATCAGCGTCCCCAAGATAGTCGCGAGGACAACACCGACCACGGCTACTTTCAGCGTGTTGAGAATGCCGACCAGCAGGGCGTAACCGTATGTGTCCACCGCCGGGGTGTATGGGATCAGCGACTCGCCGATCGGGATGCTGGCTGCCTGGTACAGGAAGCCGAAACCCGTGGCGATCCGTCGCGCCGCCAGATTGTGGTTGGTGTTCGAGATCAGGTACCACAGCAGCGCGACGACGATGCCGATGATCAGGATTTGCCATACGATGCTGCGGAGGACAGGGTCCGACCAGCTCAGCCGGACGCGGCGGCGCGGCGGCTTCCTCGGCCTGGCCAGTCTCGGATCGGCGGTGGTTCCCGACATCCTCGGCAGCGCCCTCCTCCGCGATGGTGGCGCGACCTGTGCTTTACGCAGGTCTGCCTTGCCGCACTCTGCGGCACGCCGCGCGGGAGATCAACGTACCCCGCGTTGGTGCGGAGGAGCGGCGCTGTCGTTCAGGCCGGCCGAACGAGCCGATGATGCTTGCGGCCCGCCGAGAGCTTGACGGCGCCATCCCGCAGGTCCGCTTTGCCGATCAAGACATCTTCCGCAATGACCGGTAGATCGTTCACCCGCGCTCCGCCGCCACGGATCAGCCGGCGCGCCTCGCCGTTGCTGGCGGCCAGCCCGGCAAGGACGAACAGCCGGAACACCGGGATGCCACTTTCGAGGTCGGGTCGCGGCACGTCGATACCCGGAAGCGCCGCGGCGGCCTCGCCTTCCTCGAAAGCCAGGCGGGCCGCCCCCGCTGCTTCGGCCGCCGCCGCCGCCCCGTGCGCAAGCGCCGTGGCAGCGGTCGCGAGCACCTTCTTTGCCTCGTTGATGTCGGCGCCGCTCAGCCGTTCCAGCCGGGCGATCTCGGTCATGTCCAGTTCCGTGAACAGCCGCAGGAAGCGTCCGACGTCGCCGTCCTCGGTGTTGCGCCAGAACTGCCAGTAATCGAAGGGGGCGAGGCGGTCGGCGGTCAGCCAGATCGCGCCGCGCGCGGTCTTGCCCATCTTGGCGCCCGAACTCGTGGTTATGAGCGGCGTGGTCAAGCCGAACACTTCCTTGGCCTCCGTGCGGCGTACCAGATCGACGCCGGAGACGATGTTCCCCCATTGGTCAGACCCGCCCATCTGCAGCCGGACGCCAAAGCGACGGAGCAGTTCGCGGAAATCGTAGCTCTGCAGGATCATGTAGTTGAATTCGAGGAAGGTGAGCGGCTGTTCGCGATCCAGCCGCAGCTTTACCGAGTCGAATGTCAGCATCCGGTTGACGGTGAAATGGGTTCCGATGTCGCGCAGTAGCCCGATATAGCTGAGCGCATCCAACCACTCGGCATTGTCCGCCATGATCGCGTCGGACGGGCCGCTGCCGAATCGCAGAAATGGCGTGAAGCACCGTCGGATGCCCGCCATGTTGGCGGCGATCTGCTCGTCGGTGAGCATTTGGCGGGCCTCGTCCTTGCCCGACGGGTCGCCGATCCGCGTCGTGCCGCCACCCATCAGCACCACCGGCCTATGCCCGTGCTTCTGCAGCAGCCGCAGCGCCATGATCTGCACCAGGCTGCCGACATGCAAGCTGTCGGCGGTGCAGTCGAAACCGATATAGGCCGAGAGGAAGCCGGCGTTCAGCGCCGCGTCGAGCGCGTCGGCGTCCGTGCATTGGAACACGAAGCCCCGTTCGGTCGCTTCTCGCAGAAAATCACTGGTCGGCATCGCGCCTCGCCTCGTATTCGCAATCGCGCGGGGGCTAGCACAGACGGAGCTTGGGCAAAATGCTGCGTACGATCGGGCTGATGAGCGGCACGTCGCTGGACGGGGTGGACGCGGCGTGGCTGGAGACCGACGGACAGCGCATCGGTCGCATCGGTCCGCGCCGCACCCTGCCCTACGATGATGGATTCCGCCGGGCGCTGCGCCGAATTCTCGATGCGGCGCCGAGCCTGGCAGAGAACGATCCTGATCTTGCCGAAGTGGTGTCCCGGCTGACCGAGTATCATGCGCGGGCCGTCGGGAGCCTGGGCGAGATGGCCGACCTGATCGGATTTCACGGCCAGACCATCCTGCACCAGCCGATGCTGCGACGGACCTGGCAGATCGGTGATGCCGGGCTCCTGGCACGCCTCACCGGCATTCCGGTAGCGTGCGATTTCCGCTTGGCCGATGTCGCCGCGGGTGGGCAGGGGGCGCCGCTCGCGCCCGCCTACCACGCGGCGCTCGCTGCCGACCTGCCGAAGCCGATTGCGGTGCTCAACATCGGTGGCGTGTCGAACGTGACCTGGCTCGGCGCCGCTAAGGAAATTGTCGCCTTCGATACAGGCCCCGGAAACGGGCCGCTGGATGACTGGATTTTCCGCCATACCGGCGCGGCATTCGACCGCGACGGGATGCTGGCGGAGACCGGACGGCCGAACGAGGCCGTGCTGGAGAAGCTGCTGGCGCATCCGTACTTCGCCGCGCCTCCGCCGAAATCGCTAGATCGGCTGGATTTCGGCCAGTCTCTTGCCGCGAGCGGTCTTGCTACGCTGTCGGTCGAGGATGGGGCGGCCACACTGGTCGCCTTCGTCGCGCGCTCCGTCGCGGCGGCGAGGCTGCCTGCCCGTCCTGGGCAATGGCTGGTGACGGGGGGCGGCCGCCGGAATCCGGCGATCATGCGGGCGTTGCGGATCACCTTGGGTGAGAAGTTTGTGGCGCCCGTCGAAAACGTCGGCTGGGACGGCGATGCACTGGAAGCCCAATGCTTCGGGTTCCTCGCCGCCCGGGTGTCAGCGGGCCTGCCGCTTACCTACCCCGGGACAACCGGCGTCGCCGCGCCACTGGGCGGCGGCCGGATCGTGCGGCGTTAGTCAGTCGGCCGCGAGAGCCATCGAGCGGCGCGCGATAGCCTTGCCGACATGGTCCTCGACGGCTTCGGAGACCGGATCGGCCTGATTGGCGAACACATGGTCTGCCCCCGCGAAAATGCGGTAGTCGACGCGGACGTTCTTCTGGGTGTTCAGCTTATCGACCAGCTTGCGCACGGCCGGCTCGGGCACGAGCTCGTCCGCGTCGCCGTGGATCATCAGCCCGCCGCAGGGACAGGGTGCCAGGAAGCCAAAGTCATAGTGATTCGCCGGCGGCGCCACGCTCACCCATCCGGAGATCTCCGGACGGCGCATCAGCACCTGCATCCCGATGAATGCGCCGAAGGAATAGCCCGCGATCCACAGGCCACCCGAGTTCGGATTGACCGCCTGCATCCAGTCGAGCGCCGCTGCGGCATCGCCGATTTCGCCGATCCCGCCATCGTAGCGGCCTTGGCTACGTCCCACGCCACGAAAGTTGAAGCGCATCACCGAGCAGCCGAGCCGCTGGAACGACTGATACATCGCATACGTTATGCGATTGTTCATCGTCCCGCCGTGCAGCGGGTGCGGATGCAGGATCAGGGCGACCGGAGCGCCAGTTTCCTTGGAATGATGATAGCGGCCTTCAAGCCGGCCATCCGGCCCAGCGAACATTACCTCAGGCATGATGCTCCGAAACCCGTTTCCTGTCGCGTCCGACATTCCCGGCCTG
>DATIMU010000459.1:0-7028 GCA_035475015.1 Acetobacteraceae bacterium | reverse complement strand
GCCGCCGATTTCGCCGACAAACTGACCCACGCGGCGCGCTCTTTCTGGGGCCGGACCGCGATCAGCGCGGGGGTGGACCGCGCGGTGCAGGCGCTCGGCGAGAGCGGCTTCGAGGCCACGCGCCGGGTGATCGACGTGTGCGGCGACGGCACCAACAACGCGGGGCGCGAGGTCAACGAAGCACGCGACGACGCGGTGGCGGCCGGCATCACGGTCAACGGCCTCGCCATCATCAACGAGCACCCCGTCTCCTGGACCTACGCGCATGTCCAGCCGCCGGGCGGGCTTGCTCGCTACTACCGGGAGAACGTCACCGGCGGTCCGGGGAGCTTCGTGCTGGAGGTGCACGATTTCCGCACCTTCGGCGAGGCGATGACGCGCAAGCTCATCAGCGAGATCGCCGGCGTCCCGCCGGCCGGCCGCGTGGTGGTACGCTGAGATTTCAGGTGCAGGGCGCCGCCGGTGCGTGCATGAGAACCGATCGACCGCAGCCGGGAGGTGACGGATGGGCCTGCTGATTGATGGTGTCTGGCACGACAAGCCGCGGGAGAGCGGGCCCGCCGGCCGCT
This sequence comes from Acetobacteraceae bacterium, assembly GCA_035475015.1. Classification (GTDB taxonomy): domain Bacteria; phylum Pseudomonadota; class Alphaproteobacteria; order Acetobacterales; family Acetobacteraceae; genus JAFKFI01. Next base: position 6,459 of record DATIMU010000459.1, on the reverse strand, counting down.
TCGTCCGCACGGAGAGCGCGTTCCGCAACTGGATCACCTCGGACGGCCGGCCGGGCCCCACCGGCCAGAACGGCTTCGCCGCACAGCCCGGGCGCTATCATCTGTATGTCTCGCTGGCTTGTCCGTGGGCGCATCGCGTGCTGATCCTGCGCGCCCTCAAGGGGCTCGAGGCGCTCATCCCGGTCTCGGTCACGCATTGGCTGATGGCGGAGAACGGCTGGACCTTCGCGCCCGGCGAGGGCGTGGTCGCCGATCCCTTGTTCGGCGCCCAGTACTTGCACGAGATCTATACCAACGCGGACGGACACTATTCCGGCCGGGTCAGCGTACCGGTGCTGTGGGACAAGCACACGCAAGCGATCGTCAACAACGAATCCTCCGAGATCATCCGGATGCTCAACGGCGCCTTCGACGGGGTGGGCGCCAAGCCGGGCGACTACTATCCGCGGGAATTGCGCCCGGAGATCGAGGAGCTCAACACCCGCATCTACGACACGCTGAACAATGGGGTCTACAAGGCAGGCTTCGCGACCACCCAAGAGGCCTACGAGGAGGCGGTGCTGCCGCTGTTCGACACGCTGGATTTTCTCGAGGAACGGCTGGCGCACAATCGCTTCCTGCTCGGCGACCAGCTGACCTTGGCCGACATCCGGCTGTTCACCACGCTGATCCGGTTCGACGCGGTGTACCATGGTCATTTCAAATGCAACATTCGCCGCATCGTGGACTACCCTAACCTGTGGGGCTACACGCGCGACGTCTACCAGCTCCCCGGCGTCGCGGGCACGGTCAACTTCATGCATATCAAGCGGCACTATTACATGAGTCACCGGACCATAAGCCCGACCGGCATCGTGCCGGTCGGCCCCCAGCTCGACCTCGACCAGCCGGCGGAACGGGGAAAGGATATCGCCAAGATCCTGGTGTTCTGATCCCTCGTCGTGATTGGCCCTGACGCGCCGTCGCGCGATGCGTTACGTTTCGGTCACACGATGGACAGAATGCCGACGCAAAGGCCGTCCCATGCTGCACCCGTCAACGGGAGAGACGCATGATCGAGAGGACCGACACCCCGCCGCTGCTCACGGCGCTGGAACTCGACCGCCTCCGCGCAAGGCTGGAGGCGCAGGATGCGCGCATCGAGGAGTTGCACGGCCAGCTGCGACCGCTACGCGCCAAGCTGCACCGGATGCAGCGCATGGCGCCAGGGATGTCGCGTCTCGGCACAATCATTCTCGCCGCCCCTGCCGTCGCGGTGACGGCGCTCGCCGTGATCGTCGGCATACTGAACTGGCAGCAGGACCGGCGCATCGCCCCCGCGGCCGCGCCGGTCGCGGCCGAGGCTCCCTCCCAGGCACCGACGGCGCAGTCGCAGCCGTCGCGCTTCATGCTGCCCCCGCTCCGGCCGCCCACCTCCCGCGGCTGACGTCGGGGCGCGGCTTTTGACGCGCGCCATGACCAAGGAAGAGGCCGAACTCGACGCTACCGGCCTGTTCGACCGGGCTTTCTACACGGCCACCTATCCCGACATTCCGGCCGCCGCCGCCGACCCGCTGGCGCATTTCTGCGGGTTCGGCTGGCGGGAGGGGCGCCGGCCAAACCCGTGGTTCGAGCCCGCCTGGTATCTCGCCACCAACGCCGACGTGCGCAAATCCGGTCTCAATCCGCTGCTCCACTACAGCAGACATGGCGAGGCCGAGGGTCGTCGCCCGGCGCCGCAGTTCGATCCGGCGTGGTACGCGGAGGCGCATCGCGTGCCACGACGGGGCGCGCTGCACCATTTCCTCACGCACCGGCTCGACGGCACCGCCCTGCCTCTCGCCGATCTTTATGCGGTGCGCCACATCGCGCCCTATCGCGACCACGCGGCGCGTGGGGAAGATCCGTTTCTGCGCTATATTGCCGACGCGCTGCGCGACGGCCACACACCGCTGCCGGACGCGGCGGTGATCGGGACGTCTGGCGTGTTCGATCCGAACCACTATTTCATCAACAGCACCGACGTACATGAGCGGGCGCTCGATCCCGTGGAGCATTTCTGCCGTCACGGCTGGCGGGAGAACCGCAAGCCTTGCCTCTACTTCGACACGGGCTTCTATCGCCGCACCAACCCTGAGCCCGACCGACTGGGGATCAATCCGCTCGCGCACTATCTCCTAGAGGGCGAGGCGGCCGGGCGCCGGCCGGTGGTATTCTTCGACCCCGTTTGGTATCGCCGAACCTACGCCGTGCCTGACGGGCAGAGCGCGCTCGCCCATTTTCTCGTCCATCGGCGCGGCCAGCGTGTCAGCCCCAACGCGCATTTCGATGTCGCGTGGTACTTGGAGCGCAATCCGTTGGGTCCGAATCGCGATCCATTCGCCCATTTCCTGCGCGCCGGCACCTATGGCGATCGCGATCCGTCGCCGGATTTCGATGCGGGCGCCTATCGCAAGCGAGTGCTGGGGCGTCCCAGCCGACATTTCCGCCGCCTGCTGCACCCCGAGCGGGACAACCCGCTGGTGCACTGGCTGGGCGCCCAATACGAAGCGGCGCCGAGCACCCTCGACGCCGTGTAGGCTCAGCCCTCCGCCAGCCCCCAGAAGCGCGCGATTTCGTTGGTCGCCGAGACCGGCGCCTCACGCACCCACTGCCCGGCCTTGCCCTCGTCGCCGTCGCCGATCGGCCAGGCGTGCGGCAACCCGTGCAGGGTCCACCTCTCGACCACCGGCGCCTCGGGCAGACCCCAGACGCGGCGACGCACGCCCGCGGCCGGTTCAGTCTCGGTCCAGGACGGATGCGACAGGCGGTGGAGCGCGGTCCATTGCTGCGCCAGCAGCTCGGAATTGGCCGGGTCCACCGTGTGATCGGCGTCGCCGCGCCAGATCGACAGGCGCGGCCAGTTGCCCGCATAGCCCACCGGCCCTCGCTCGCGGGCCTTCTCGGCCCATTCCGGCCCAGACAGGGTCGGGCCGGCATGGGACATGCGGGCAAAAGCCTGGCCCATGTCGTCAGCGCATCCCACCGGCAGGCCCGAGACCACTGCGCCGGCAGCGAACACGTCCGGGTAGGACGCCAGCAACGCCGCGGCCATGCTCCCTCCAGCCGACAGGCCCGCCACGAAGACGCGCCGCTTGTCGGAGCGAAAGCCCGCCGCCGCCTCGGTCACCATCTGCCGGATCGACGCCGCCTCGCCCCGACCGCGCCGCGTGTCGACCGGACGGAACCAGTTGAAGCAGCCGCCCTGGTTGTTCTCATGCGTCTGCGCCGGGATGACCACCGGCACGCTCAGCCGGTCTGCCAGCGCGAGCCAGCCGGATTCGGTCGCGAATCCGGCTGCATCCTGCCCGCAGCCGTGCAGCACCACGATCAGCGGCGCACCCGGACGCGGCGCCGACGGCGGGGCATAGAGCAGCATCTTGAGCCCCCCCGGATTGGACCCGAAGGCCGGTATCTTCATCACCCCGGGCACGTCCGCCGCCCGGGCCGCGAACGGCGTGGGGTCGGGCAGCTTGGTGTTCAGGACCACGGACGCCGCACGCATGGCATCCTCGATCCCGCGGCGCCCGAGGCGCATCGCGCGTGTCCATTTCATAGGTAGAAAATGCCTCCGATAGCTCAGCCGGTCTTCAACGCCGCTCACCCATATGTGGATTGCTGCGGCGCAGCATAAGACCGCGAGAGGTTATCGGCGGCTCACGGATGCTTGTGGATGGGGTCGACCCAATACACCGCCTCGGGCTTCTCCACCGGCTCGATCGCCAGGTTCACCACGACGGCCTCGTTGTCGCTGCGCACCAGCACGCATTCCAGCGTCTCGTCGGAGCTGGCGTTGATCTCCTGATGCGGCACGTAGGGGGGCACGAAGATGAAGTCGCCCGGCTCGGCCTCGGCAACGAATTCCAGCCGCTCGCCCCAGCGCATCCGAGCCTTGCCCTTGAGCACATAAATCACGCTTTCCAGCGCCCCATGATGATGCGCGCCGGTCTTGGCGTTGGCGTGGATGTGCACCGTGCCGGCCCAGATCTTCTGGGCGCCGACGCGGGCGGCGTTGATCGCGGCGGCGCGGTTCATTCCCGGCGTCTGCGCGGTGTTGGTGTCGAGCTGGTCGCCCTTGATGACCTGCACGCCGTTGTTGCGCCAATCCACCGTGCCGGGAGCGGGCGGTGCGTCATGACTATGGGGGTGATCGTGGCTCATCGCGCGGAACTCCGGGATCGCTGAATAGCCCGAATGTGCGCCTGCGGTCCCTCTGTCTCAAGCCTCCGACGTCAGACCCGCGCCAGAGGACGGTGGGGTTCCGGCGGCAGCGCGACCCGGACCGGATCACCGGGGCGCACCTCGCCGCCTGCCAGCACGATCGCCATGATGCCGGCCTTGAGGATGAGGCCGCCTTGGGCGTCGCGCCCCAGCACCGCCGCCATCAGGCCGGGCTGGAAGCGGTCGAGCTGAACGCAGGGATTGCGCAGGCCGGTCACCTCGATTACCGCCGTCTCGCCCAGATGCAGCCTGGTGCCGGTGGGCAGACCGAGCAGATCGACCCCGTGCGTGGTGACGTTCTCGCCTACGTCTCCCGCCGCTATGGGAAAGCCGGTTTCCCGCAGTTCGTCGAGCAATTCGGCATGGATCAGATGCACCTGGCGTAGGTTGGGCTGCGTCGGGTCGCGGCGGACGCGCGAGCGGTGCTTGACCGTCTCGCCCATGTGCGCGTCGCCCTCGACGCCGAGCCCGGCCAGAAGGCGGATGCTGTCCTGGGTCGGCTTGCTGAAGCCGTGTCGTGGGTTGCGGCTTACGGCGGTGACGATGCCCTCAAGGGCAGTTGCAGGATCGCGGGAGATTAGAGGCTGGGTCATCGGCGCTGGCTAAGTCCGTGAGATCACGGGGGCACAGTTGGGAATTCTGTCGGGAACAGACTCGAAAACGCGGCTCCTGTCAGATAAAATTCCTATTAAGCGTTTGACTCTGCCCCGATGGATGGAAACAAATAGGGAACACAAAGCTGTTCCCATGCCCCCTTCTCTTTACATCGTCGGGCGCCGCCCTGGCGAATCATCCCCATTCCCGGTGCCCCGGAGCGCGCCGCCGAGCCGCGCGCGGCCGTTGCCCGCGCATCTCGCGGCGCTGCGAGACCGGCTGCGCAAGCCAGCCGGCGATTGGGGCGCGCTGCCGTTCGGCGATGCGCGTGTGGAGGCTTGCCTGCCGGCCGGCGGCCTGCCGCTCGGGCAGCTGCACGAGATCGGCGCGGCAGGGCTGGAGGCGGAGACCGGGGTGCTGACGGCGGGGTTCGTGGCGGCGCTGCTGGCGCGGCTCCCGAACCGCCTGCCGATCCTGTGGATCGCGACCTGCGACGACCTGCATCCGCCGGGATTGCTGGCCTACGGGCTCGATCCCGGCCGGCTGGTGCTGGTCCGTCCGCGCGATGACGCCGGCACCCTCGGCGCGATGGAAACGGCGTTGCGCGCCGGCGGGCTGGCGGCGGTGGTGGGCGAGGTCGGGTGGCTCGAGCGCACCGCCTCCCGCCGGCTGCAATTCGCCTGCCTCGGCAGCGGCGTTACCGGCTTCGCCCTGCGCCGCTGGCCGCATGGACGGAAGCGAGCGGACCGGGAGGCGACGGCCGCGGTTACGCGCTGGCAGCTCGCCCCGGCGCCCTCCGAACTCGACGGTCGCGAGCCCGGCCCGCCGCGCTGGCGCGTGACGCTGACCCACGCGCGCGGCGGCCGGCCCGGTGCGTGGGTCCTGGAACTACCCATCAAGGAGGTCGAAAATGGCCCGACGCATCCTTTCCGTGTGGTTGCCGAACTGGCCGATCACCCGGCTGAACCGCCGCTCCGCGCCCGCGCCGGGTGAAATCCGGGTGATGGTGGAGGCGACGCACGGTGTCCGCCGCCTCGTCGCGGTTGGAGCGGAGGGGTTGGAAGCCGGATTACGCCCCGGCCAGACCCTGACCGACGCCCGGGCCATCTGCCCAGCACTGGTGCCCCACGACGCCGACCCGGACGGCGACGCGGCGGCATTGGCCGCGCTCGCCGGATGGTGCGAGCGCTATACCCCCCTCGCCACCGCCGATCCGCCAGACGGGCTGTGGCTCGACATCACCGGCTGCGACCATCTGTTCGGCGGCGAGGAACGGTTGGCCGGCGCCCTCACCGCGCGGTTGGCGCGTGACGCGATTCCCTGCCGCCTTGCCATCGCCGGCACGAGCGGCGCCGCTTGGGCGCTAGCCCGCTCCCCGCTCAGGGAGGAGGGGCCGGCGATCATTTCGCCGGGCGAGGAGCGCGCCGCACTCAGGCATCTGCCGGTGGCCGGGCTGCGGCTCGATCCGCGCACCGTCGCCGGATTGCGTCGGCTTGGCTTGCGCAGCGTGGGCGAGCTCGCTCGCTTGCCGCGCGCCGAGATCACCGCCCGGTTCGGCACCCTGCCGGTGCTGCGGCTCGACCAGGCGCTCGGCACAGTGGAGGAGGCGATCGCCTGGCCGCGCCC
>DATIMU010000458.1:0-3197 GCA_035475015.1 Acetobacteraceae bacterium | reverse complement strand
GCCGCGGAGCGGGTTACGGGCGAGCGCCCCTACTTCGTCACCTTCTTCTTGCCGGCGATCGCCACCGCCTTGCCCTTGCGGGTGCGGGCGTTGGTGTGCGTGCGCTGGCCGCGCACCGGCAGGCCGCGCCGATGGCGCAATCCGCGATAGCAGCCGAGATCCATCAGCCGCTTGATGTTCATCGCCACCTCGCGCCTGAGGTCGCCCTCGACGCGGTACTCGCGGTCGATGATCTCGCGGATGCGCAACACTTCCTCGTCGGTCAGCTGGTTCACCCGCCGATCGTCCGGGATGCTCAGCTTCGAGCAGATGTCCTGCGCCTTGGTCGGGCCAATGCCATAGATATAGCGCAGGCTCACCGTCACGCGCTTGTTGGTCGGGATATTCACGCCGGCAATACGCGCCACGCCTGTCACTCCTCCGCCCGGCACGCCGGGTCTTGGTCTGCCCCCGAGGGCGAAATAAGCCGCGCGGGCGAAACAGCCCGTCCGGCTCGACATGTCAGCAAGGATGGCCCGCCATATGGGTCGGGTTTGAGGCGCGCACTATAGGGCCTGCGGCTGCTCTGTCAACGCGCCCGGGTCAAATTCGCGCGAGCCGATCCCGGCATCAGGCGCCTGTCCCAAGCCCGTCGAGCACCGCCTCGATCTGGCGCGCCACGTCGTCGATCTCCGCCATGCCGTCGACCGAGCGGAGCACGCCGCGCGCCGCGTAGTGCGGCAGGATCGGTGCGGTCTGCGTGTGGTAGGCGTCAAGCCTGGCGGCCACGGTCTCGCGGTTGTCGTCGGCGCGGCGGGTGAATTCCGTGGCGCCGCAGACGTCGCACTTCCCCGCTACCTGCGTCGGCTTGAAGCTGTCGTGATAGCCGGCGCCGCATTTCGCACAGGTGAAGCGGCCGGCGATGCGCTCCACCAGGGCCGCGTCGTCCACCCGGAGCTCGATCACCGCGTCAAGCTTCATCCCCTTGTCGGCCAGCATCCGATCGAGCGCCTCGGCCTGCGGGACCGTGCGCGGGAAGCCGTCGAGGATGAAGCCCTTGGCGCAATCCGGCTGCTCGACCCGGGAGGCGAGCATCCGGATGATGGTGTCGTCGGAGACCAGCCCGCCCTGTTCCATCACCGCCCGCGCCTCCCGCCCGACGGCCGAACCGGCAGCGACCTCGGCGCGCAGCATGTCGCCGGTGGAGATCTGGGCGATGCCGTGGCGATCCTGCAGCCGCTTCGCCTGCGTGCCCTTGCCCGCGCCAGGCGGACCCAGAAGGATGAGCTTCACCGTCGTCCCTTTATGCGCGCCTTCCGGATCAGCCCCTCATACTGGTGCGCCAGCAAATGAGACTGGATCTGCGTCACAGTGTCCATCGTAACGGAGACGATGATCAAGAGGCTGGTGCCGCCGAAGTAGAACGGCACGCCGTAGCGGCTGATGAGGAACTCGGGGAGCAGGCAGACCGCGGCAAGATAGAGCGCGCCGATCGTGGTCAGCCGGGTCAGCACGTAGTCGAAATACTCCGCCGTGTTGGTGCCCGGCCGGATGCCCGGGATGAAGCCGCCGTACTTCTTGAGGTTGTCCGCCGTCTCCTGCGGGTTGAACACCACCGCCGTGTAAAAATACGAGAAGAAGATGATCATGGCGGCGTAGGTCGCCATGTAAAGCGGCTGCCCATGCGCGAGATACCCGCCGATCTCCGAAAGCCAGCCGCCATTGTTGGCGGAGAAGCCCGAGATCGTCGCCGGGATCAGCAGGATCGAGCTGGCGAAGATCGGCGGGATCACCCCCGACGTGTTGAGCTTCAGCGGCATATGCGTGGAGTCGCCGCCGAACATCCGCTGGCCGACCTGGCGCTTCGGATACTGGATCACGATCCGCCGCTGCGCCCGCTCGATGAACACGATGAAAGCCACCACCCCGATCGCGATCACGATGAAGGCCAGGATGAAGAAGGTCGACAGCGCCCCGGTCCGGCCCATCTCCAGCAGGTTCGCGAGCGCGTTCGGCAGGTTGGCGACGATGCCCGCCATGATGATGAGCGACGTGCCGTTGCCCACCCCGCGCACGGTGATCTGCTCGCCGACCCACATCAGGAACATGGTGCCGCCAACCAGCGTGATGACGCATGACAGACGAAAGAACAGGCCCGGGTCGATCACCGCCGCGCCGAAGCTGCCGCGCATACTCTCGAGCCCGACGGCGATGCCGTAGGACTGGAACATCGCGATCAGCACGGTGAGGTAGCGGGTGTACTGGTTGAGCTTCTTGCGCCCCGACTCGCCTTCTTTCTTCAGGGCTTCGAGCGAGGGCATGGCGGCCGACATCAGCTGCACGATGATGCTGGCGCTGATGTAGGGCATGATGTTGAGCGCGAACACCGTCATGCGGCCGAGCGCGCCGCCGGTGAACATGTCGAACATGCCGAGAATGCCGCCGCCATGTTGGCGCAGCATCTCGCCCATCACCGAGGCGTCGACCCCCGGCACCGGGATGTAGGTGCCGATGCGGAAGACGATCAGCGCGCCGAGGGTGAACCAGATCCGCCGCTTGAGCTCGGTCGCCTTCGAGAGCACGCCGAGATTGAGGTTTGCCGCAAGCTGTTCGGCCGCTGAGGCCATAGGGTCATCCCCGCCGAGTTAGAGTCTCGGCTCGCCCCTCACCTCTCCTCCCTCTCCCTCCGGGAGAGGGCCGGGGTGAGGGCCTTGCCGCCCGCCGCATATAGTCCCCCGAAGCCCGATCAGGAAGCGCGCCGCACCTCTCGCGCGTCAGCCGGCCGCCTCGGGTTGTTCTGCCTTTGCGACGGTCGTGGTCACGCTGCCTCCGGCCTTCTGCACGGCGTCCACCGCCGCGGCCGATGCGCCCGAGACCGTGATGGTCAGCGCCCGCGTGATCTCACCGTCAGCCAGCAACCGCACGCCGGAGACCTTGCCGCCACGCACCAGGCCGGCCGCGCGCAGGCTCTCCTCGGTGATCGGCTGGCCTGCGTCGAGCCGTCCGGCGCCGATCGCGGCCTCCAGTGCGCCGAGGTTCACCGGCGCATAGACCTTGCGGAAGATGTTGACGAAGCCGCGCTTCGGCAGCCGCCGGTAGATCGGCAGCTGGCCGCCCTCGAAGCCGTTGAGCGACACGCCCTCGCGCGCCTTCTGGCCCTTTACGCCTTTGCCCGACGTCTTGCCCTTGCCCGAGCCGATGCCGCGGCCGAGCCGCTT
>DATIMU010000457.1:0-5366 GCA_035475015.1 Acetobacteraceae bacterium | reverse complement strand
ATCTCAGTGTATGCGGGAGCTCCGCCTTCAAGATCGCAGTCAGTTTATGCACGTCGGCGATCGTCGGCAGGATGAACCGACAGCCTCCCAAATCCTGCAGTTGGTGCAAGCCGACAGGAATCCGGGTGAGTTTCATCCGGATCGCTTTCATGCGCTTGAGCCTGGCCGCCGAGATACCCTGGATTGCCCGCCTGTACATAAACCGAATGACCGAATGCCGGATGCTCCGCATCGGGAAGTCATGGGAGTCGCGCCAGCTATTGGCCACCGCAAAAGCCTCCCGAATGTGCGGAGCGGACTCCTCCGTCCATATCACGTCGCCGGCAATTATCCGGCCCGCCTCCTTCACGTCGATGTCGCTGTAAGACCGGCGCGGGAAATATTCCATATTGAGATTTGCGACCTCAAGGTCTCTGGCGTCACGGTCCGTGAGCGGCGTTACGAATCGGACAATAAACTGTACATCATCGTCGTTAACCTACGATCAACCGAACGGGAAGCGCGATCCTTATCGAAGGCGATGAGGAGGATCTGAATTGGCCTCGGTTGCGTCACCGCGTCTTGAGCAGATCGGATGTCTGCTATCACAGTGGCGAATGTGACGCGGCCCGCAGCTCCCGGCGATCTCCGCCGGATGATGGGCGCTCGGGCAGATGTCCGCCCTCCATCAATTGCGGCCAGCAATACGACTGCTAACGCTAAAGCCCCGCCACCCGCCCGGCACCCGCGCCCGTCTGCGCCGTCACCAACCCCTCGCCGCCATTGCCGATCACAGCGAGTGGCGCCCAGAAGAACGGGTGCGCGACCTCGGCCGGCAGGCTGTGGCCGGCCTCGGCCAGCATCCCGAGCTGGGTGTCGCGCAGCGCCCCCGCGATGCCGAGGCTGGGGTTCTCGTGCAGGCGGCGTAGCGTGTCGGCGACGGTGAAGGCGCCGACCTGGTCGTTGACCGCCCAATGCGTCACCAGCAGGGAGCGCGCGCCGGCGTAGAAGAAGCTGCGCGCGAGGCCGGAGAGGCTCTCGCCCGCGACGCTGCCGCCGGGGCCGCCGGAGTTGCAGGCCGAGAGGATGACGATGTCGGCGTCGAGCTTCAGCTTCACCACGTCGTTGGAGGTGAGCAGGGCGCCCGACGCATCGGCCGCCCCGGCGGGAGCCGAGGTGATGATCGCCGGGTCGCTCTGGCAGGCGAGCTCGGCGGGCAACACCGCGTGGGCGGCGAAATGCAGCACGCGGTAGTTCTGCAACGATGCCTTCTGCACCGCGGCGGCGGTGAAGGCGGCGCCGAGCAGCTGGTCGGAGGGGGCCGCGCCGAGCAGCAGGCGCGCGGCTTCGAGCTCCTTGTTGGCGGCGGCGAGGCGGGGCAGGCCGGCGAGCAGGCGCGCGCTGTCGGCGCAGGTCGCGCTCGGGAAGGTGCGCTGCGCCTGGGCGAGCGTCACCGGGCGGAAATCGCCGAAGCCGAACCAAGGTTGCGTGGCGCGCGAGCCGTGCGCGATGCGGCGCAGCGAGACGAAGTTGCTCGGCGCGGGGACGTGCGACAGGCTGAACTTGCGCACCAGCCATGGCGCGCTGGCGAGATTGCCGGCGTCGGCCGCGCCGGTCAGCAGCACCTCCATCGGCAGCGCCAGCATCGCCCCGCTCGGCGCCACGGTGAGCGCCCGCGCGCCCTCCATCGCCGGCGCGACGCCCGCCAAGGTGGCGCCGTAGAGTTCCTGCGCGGCGGCGACGTCGAAGCGCGGCAGGCCGCTCGCGTTCATTTCGATGCCGGCGCGGATGCGGCGCACCAGGTCGGCGATGCGCTTGCTCCCCATGTTCACCTTGGAGACCGCGATCCGGCCGTCGCGCAGCAGGAACACCCAGCCCTCGTCGTTGCTGAAGGTGATCGCGGCGAACGCCTCGCCGGGATGCGTCGCGGCCATCACGTCCTTGGCGGGAACCACCTGCTGCACCAGCTGGCCGAAATTGGGCGACGCCGCCTGCAACGCGGAATCGGCGTCGGCCAGCGCGGTCTGCGCGTCGGCGATCTTGGTGTCGAGATCGGCGACGCTCTCGGCCCGGTTGGGGCCGGGCGCGCGGCCCTGGCGCTGCGTGGTCAGCTCGTCGCGCTGGCGGTTGAGTTCGGCGAGCTGGGCGACGATGTCCTGCTGCCGGCGGATTGCGTCGCCGACCTTCGGATCGCGCGCGTTCTCCTGCAGCCGGACGGTTGCCTCGCCGATCTGCTGCGTGGTGATGCCGCCCTGCGCCACCTGGGCGGCGAAGAACATCTCCGCGAGCACCGGCTGCTCCTGGTCGGGCTGGCGCTTGGCCTCGGCGGCGTAGACGTCGAGGCAGGGGGCGATCAGCTCGGCGCCGACGCCGACATTGAGCGTGGTCAGCCCGCGCACCGCGGCGCGGCAGATTGGTAGCGCGTCGCGCCCCTTGCCGGTGCGCAGCAACTGCGCGGCGCGCAGCAGCGAGGTCTCGATGACCGGCTTCGACCCCGGCAGCGCCTGGTTGAAGCCGCTGGCCGAAGCCGACAGGTCGCTGAGCGCCTGGTCGAGCAATCCGAGCTCGGAGGCGGTGACGCCGCTGTTGCGCGAGAGCCTGGCGGTCTCGATCGGCAGCGTCCGGCCGGCCGAGCGTTGCAGGTCGGCCGCCGAGCGCAATGCGGCGTTGCTATCGTCGAGCCGCCCCAAGGCGCGCAACGCCACGGCTTGATAGCGGCGGGTCTCGATCACGCCGACCAGGGCGCGCTGCTGCACCGGATCGGTCAGCAATTCGCGATTGCCGAGCAGCGGGGTGAAGCGGGACAGGCTCGGGCCGAGCGGATTGCCGCCGCCGGTGCTGGCCGGCGCCGGACGGACCTGCAGCGCGTCGCCCGGCAGCGACGCCGTGTAGCCCGCCTCGGCCCGCTCCAGCATCGCCAGGGCCTGCTCGGTCTTGCCTTGGTAGAGCGCGTCCAGGGCGCGGTAGTGGAGCAGGCGCGCCGGCGCGGTCGGGTCCGCCGATTGCGGCACCAGCCTGTCGGCCTGGGCGAACAATGCGTCGGCTTCGGCGAAGCGCCCCTGATTGGAGAGCTGCAGCGCCAGATGCATGATCGGCTCACCGTTCCCCGGGTTGTCGCGGCCGAGCGCCTTCTGGTGCAGCGCCAACGCCGCGCGATAGGCGCGTTCCGCCGCCGCCGAGTTGCCGGCCTGGTTGGCCCGCTGGCCCTGGGTCATCAGCTCCTCGTAGGCGCCCACGTCGCCCGAGCTGAACGCCCGCGCGGCGAGGCGGCTGGCGAGCAGCGCGTCGGCACCGGAGACGCGCGGCGCGGCCTCGGCGCTCACCTTGCCCGACAGCACGCCGATCGAGCGCTCCATCGGCGGGGTCGCCGGCAGCACGCCATCGGCGAGCCAGGCGTTGCCGTCGACCAGTGCCACCATCGCGACATGCGGCCAGCCGCCGACGCGGCGGGTACATTGCATCATCAGCGTCGGCTGGCCGCCGAGGATCGTGGTGGAGGCGGGCGGCTGGCAGAGGAAGCGCGCGTCGATCCCGGCCCGCCACGCCCCGCCGGTCGCCAGGGCGCTGAGATCGGCCGCCGTCGCCGGGCCGCCGGACCGCACCCTGGCACTCGGCTGCTGCCATGTGCCGCAATAGACATCCGCACTCTGCCTGCCCTCGGATTGCTGCGTGCAAGCCTCGCCGACCGCGTTGGTGCCGAGCGATAGCTGCGGCCCAGACTGGGTCGCGCCATGCGGCGCCACGTAGGCCTCGGGCGGCGGCGATGCGCAGGCGCCCAATGTCGCGAGCAGCACGGCCAGCTTCAGGGGGTGGCGCATGTCAATAGTCCCGTTCGGAGACGTCGGGGAGCAGCAGGTCGTCGTCGTCCTGCGGATTGCCGAGGACGCCGAGATTGATGTCTTGCAGCGGGTTGATGACCGGCACGGCGGCGACCGACAGCAGGATGCAGTTCACCGCGGTGATCGGGCAGCCGTTGATCTGGTATCGCGGATTGGGCAGCGGCGTGATGTAGCTGACCCCGGCGGCGGGCGGCCCGCCGAGCCCGTTGACGGTGCCCGCCAGGTTGGCGTTGCCGGCCCCCGGCACGTAGCGCAGGTCGAGCGTCTTGACGAAGATCTGCCCGGTCAGCGTGCCGCCGGTGAGATCGACCACGAGGTCCGTGGTGTTGCCCGTCAGCCCGCCGGCGGGGCTGAACGCGACGTTGCCGGTGGCGCTGGCGATGTCGATGCGGAACGTGGTGGGGCCGCCGTTGAACGAGGCGATGATGGCGTTGCCGACCTGCTGGAACGAACCTGCCCGCAGATAGGCCCCGGGCAGGCCCTGGGCGTAGGTCGGCAGCGTGGCGAACGCGACGGTGCCGAGCGGCCGGGCCACGCCGCCGGTGTTGATGATCGTCCCGTTGGCCATCCCGAGCGCGAAGCCGTTGTCGTCGATGTGGATGTTGGGCGAGTTGAGCATTCCCGCGATCATCAGATTCTGCCCGTCGACCAGCGTGAAGCCGGCGGCGGTGACGTTGCCGAGCGTCGCGACGCGGTTGGTGAGCGGCGTCGCGCCGGGAAGGCTGACGACGGCGGGGGATTTGACCGTCAACGTCCCGGCGGTCAGCGCGCCGGGTTCGGTGATGCCGCCATTGGTCGCGGCGAGATTGACCGTGCCGGAGCCCGCGACGCTGCCCTGGATGCCGATAGCGGCGGCGGTGAGGTTGACCGTCGGTGCCGTGACGCTGCCGCCCGGCGCGATCGTGACGGTCGCCGGATCGGTGATCGTGGCAGTGGTCGCCGCGCTGACCGCGCCGGTGACGGTGAGGGCTTTCGCGTCCGCCAGAGTGAACGCTCCGCCGCGCGCCGCGAAGGCGCCGACCGTGCCGATCTGGTTGCCGGGATTGTCCAGCGCCACGTTGCCGCCGGCCGAGCCAGTGAGAAAGGTGGCGTCGACGAGCCCGGTCCGGGCGCCCGCGTTGGTCTCGGTCACGTCGCCGTTCCGGGCGGTGAGCGACACGCTCGCGCCGGCGCCGGTGGCGACGACCGTGCCGCCGATCGCGATGCCTTGCGCCGCGTCGAGCGCCACGGCGCCGGCCGCGTTAATCGCGGAGATGGTCGCCCCCGCCGCCTGGGTGATGCCGCCGCCCTGCGCCGTCAGGGTGACGCCCGCCCCGGCGGCGGTGATCGTGGCGGCGTTCTGCGTGATGCCGCCGCCCGCCGTGAGGCTGGCCGAGGTGCCGGCGGTCACGCCGCCCTGATCCGTGATGTTGCCGCCCGCGAGCTGCGTGGACGCCAGGCCGGACGAAACCGGCGCGTTGTTGAAGATGCTGCCGCCGGCGGTCAGGCCCGCGTTGCCCGCCGTGGCGGCGATCCCGCCGTTGTCGGTGATGTCGGTCCCCGCCGTCA
>DATIMU010000456.1:0-10583 GCA_035475015.1 Acetobacteraceae bacterium | reverse complement strand
CGATGGCGTAGACCATCTCGGCGAGATGTTCCGGCCCCGGCAGCGGCACCACGCTGCGATGGCCGCGCGCACGCAGCCCGTCCACCAGCGCGTCGCGATTGACGCCGGGCATCGGCGACTCGCCGGCGGCGTAGACGTCGGCGACGATCACCGTGCCGGCGTCGTTCATGCAGGTGCAGAACTCGGGGAACAGCGATTGCAGCCGCGAGTAGCGGTGTGGCTGCACCACCGCGACCACGTCGCGCGCGCCGGCCTGCCGCGCCGCCTTCAGCACGGCGGCGATCTCCACCGGGTGATGGCCGTAATCGTCGATCACCGTGATCCCGCCGGTCTCGCCGGTCTTGGTGAAGCGGCGCTTGACGCCACGGAAGCTGGCGAAGGCGCTGCGCAAGGTGCCGTCGTCGATGTCCATCTCGATGCCGACCGCGACGGCGGCGAGCGCGTTCTGCACGTTGTGCCGGCCGAGCATCGGCAGGCGAAACGGCCCCATGCGGCGCGAGCGGTTGCGGTGCCGGTCCGTCACCATCACCTCGAACGTGGCGCCGAGCTTGTCGGCGACGATGCGCTCGGCGCGCACGTCGGCCTGCGGGCTGAAGCCGTAGGTGACGATGCGATGATCCGACAGGCGCGGGATCATCTGCTGCACCGCCGGGTGGTCGATGCAGAGGACGGCAAATCCGTAGAACGGAATGTTGCCAACGAACTGGTCGTAGCCCGCCGTCATCGCCTCGGCGGTGCCCCAATGGTCGAGATGCTCGGCGTCCATGTTGGTGACGACGGCGATCACCGCGGGCAGGCGCAGGAAGGTGCCGTCGCTCTCGTCGGCCTCCACCACCATCCACTCGCCGGCGCCCAATCGCGTGTTGGTGCCGTAGGCGTTGATGATGCCGCCGTTGATGACGGTGGGGTCGAGCTTTGCCGCCTCCAGCACCGCCGCGATCAGGCTCGTGGTCGTCGTCTTGCCGTGGGTGCCGCCGACCGCGACCGACCATTTGAGGCGCATCAGCTCGGCCAGCATCTCGGCGCGGCGCACCACAGGGATGAGCCGCGCGCGGGCCGCCTGGATCTCCGGGTTGTCGCGCTTCACGGCGGTGGAGACGACGACGACCTGGGCGGTGCCGAGATGCGCGGCGTCATGGCCGATGGCGACCGGGATGCCGGCCTCGCGCAGGCGGCGCACGTTGGCGCTGTCGGCGATGTCGCTGCCCTGCACCGAGTAGCCGCGGTTGTGCAGCACCTCGGCGATGCCGGACATGCCGATGCCGCCGATGCCGACGAAATGGATCATGCCGATGGACAGCGGCAAGGCTCTCATGCGCGTGTCTCCTGCTTCATGAGGGCCTCGACCAGATCAGCGAGACGCGCGGCGGCGTCGATGCGGGCTTGCCCGCGCGCCGCCGCCGCGGCGCGGGTGAGTGACGCCGGATCGTCCAGCAGCTCGGCGAGCCGCGCTGCGAGGGCGGCGGAGGTAAATCCCGGCTGTGGCATGGTCCAGGCCGCGCCGGCGTCCGCCAACGCACGCGCGTTGGCGCTCTGATGATCGTCGATCGCGCCTGGTAGCGGTACCAGGATCGCCGGGCGTCCCGCGGCGGCGAGTTCCGCGACGGTGGACGCGCCGGCCCGCGCGATGACCAGCGAGGCGGTGGCAAGGCGATCGGCGACATCGGGGAAGAATGTCGCGAGCTCGGCGGCGATGCCGGACGCGGCGTAGGCGGCGCGCACGCGCTCCACATCCTCGGCGCGGCATTGCTGCACGACAGAGAGGCGCGCGCGCAATCCGTCGAGCAACGCGGCCAGGGCGGCCGGCACCACGTCGCTGAACACCCGCGCGCCGAGCGAGCCGCCGAGCACCAGCAAGCGGATGGTCTCGCCGGGCGGCATGTACGTCTGGTCGGCGATGGCGGCAATCGTGCCGCGCACCGGGTTGCCGGTGAGCACCGTCTGCGCCGTCTCCGGCACGCGCTCCGTCGTCTCGAAGCTGAGTGCCAGCGCGGTGGACTGGAAGGCGAGGAAGCGATTGGCGCGGCCGAGCACCGCGTTCTGCTCGTGCAGGATGACCGAGGGTGGCCGGCGCATCAGTCGCGCGCCCAGCGCCGGCGCGACCGACGGATAGCCGCCGAACCCGACCACGGCGGCGGCGTCGATCCGCGCGAGAACGGCGCGCGCCTGCGCGACACCGGCGGCAAGCGCCAGCGCCGCCTGCGCGCCGCGCAGCACGCCGCGACCGGCGATGCCGGCGCCGCGCAACACGAACCGCTCGCGCCCGGCAAACACCGTCGATGCGAGCCCGCCCGAGCGTGCGTCGGTCATCAACGCGATCCGCTGGCCGCGCGCGACGAGCTCGCTCGCCAGCGCCTCGGCCGGGAAGAAGTGTCCGCCGGTGCCGCCCGCCGCGATGACGATGGGTTTGACCATCGGGCCCCTCACGGCACGTCGCCGTGGTGGCGCCGCCGGGTCAGCGCCAGCAGCATCCCGATGCCGAGTGCCACGGCGATGACCGACGAGCCACCGTAGGAAATGAACGGCAAGGTCATGCCCTTGGTGGGGATCAGGTGCAGCGTGGAGGCCATGTTGACGAACGCCTGCAAGCCGAACCCCGCGACCAGGCCGGTGGAGGCGAGCACCACGAACAGGTCGGGCTCCTTCAGCAGCCGCAGCAGGCCGCGCAGCACGATGAAGGCGAACACGAGGGCGATGACGAGGCAGACGATCATGCCGAATTCCTCGCCCGCGACGGCGTAGACGAAGTCGGCGTGCGCGTCGGGCAGCACGTCCTTGACGTGACCCTCGCCCGGCCCGCGCCCGAGCAGCCCGCCATTGCCGAACGCCTCGAGCGCGGTCGTGATCTGATAGTGGTCGCCGGCCGCCGGATCGAGGAAGCGCTGCACGCGGCTCTGTACGTGCGGGAACAGCGTGTAGGCGCCGAAACCCGCGCCGCACAGGCCGAGCACGCCGAAGCCGACGAACGCGAGATTGAGCCCGCCGACATAGAGTTGTGTCAGGAACACCGCCGTGATGACGGCGAGCATCCCGATGTCGGGTTGCGACTTGAGCAGCAGCACGATCAGCAGGAACACGCCGATCGCGAGCGCCATGCCGGGGAAGCGCGGCGTGCGACGCCCCTCGCTGATGAGCCATGCGGCCACCACGGCGAAGCAGGGCTTCAGGAACTCGCTCGGCTGCAGCGAAATTCCCGGCAGCGCGATCCAGCGCCGCGCGCCCTTGATCTCGACGCCGATCACCATCGTCGCGGCGGTGAGCACGAGGGCGATGATGCAGCCGACGATCGCAAGGCGGCGGATTTCGCGCGGCGAGAGCAGCGACACCGCGACGACCACCCCGCCGGCAAGTGCGAGAAACAACACCTGCTTCAAGATGAACACGTCGCGCGACTGGCCGATGCGCTCGGCGACGGCGGGCGAGGCGGCGAGCATCATCACGTAGCCGAAGCCGATCAGCGTGGCGCAGGCCGCCAGCGTCCAGCGGTCCACGGTCCACCACCAGCGGCCCAGCGTCGAGTTGTCCGCGCGTGACAGGGGCATCAGGCGGCCCTCCCGTAGACGAGACCTGATACGAGCTGGGAGAAACGGTCGCCGCGCGCGTCGAAGCCGCTGAACTGGTCGAAGCTCGCGCAGGCGGGCGAGAGCAGCACGACGCGGGCGTCGGTCTCGCGCGCGACGGCGAGCGCGGCGGGCACGGCGGCATCGAGCGTCCCGGCGATCGCGTGCGGCACGCCGTGGGCCGCGAGCGTCGCGGCCAGTGCAGGTGCGTCGCGGCCGATCAGCAGCGCGTGGGCGATGCGCGGGAACAGTGGCGCGAGGTGTGCGATGCCGCCTTCCTTGGCGATGCCGCCGGCGATCCACACCAGGCGGTCGTAGCAGCCGAGCGCGCGGGAGGCGGCGTCGGCGTTGGTCGCCTTGCTGTCGTTGACGAAGTCGATGCCGTCCACCGTGCCGATGCGCTGCTGGCGGTGCGGCAGGCCGGGGAAGGTGGCGATGCCATGCGCGATGGTGTCGTCCGCGAGGCCGAGGGCGCGCGCGATGACGATGGCGGCCGCGGCATTCTGCGCGTTGTGGGCGCCGGGGAGGGTGGGCGGCAGACCCCTCACCCCGGCCCTCTCCCAGAGGGAGAGGGAGAAGAAAGCCATCTCCCTTTGGGAGAGGGTTGGATGAGGGTTGCCCGATATGGTGACAACGCGCCCCGGAAACGCACGCCGCCACTCGGCCATCGCGCGCGAGTCGGGATCGTCCACGCCGATCACGGCGAGATCATCCGGGCCCTGACGCGCGAAGACGGCGCGCTTCGCCGATGCGTAGCCGGCCATGTCGAAATGGCGATCCAGATGGTCGGCGCTGAGGTTGAGCATCGCCGCCGCATCGAAGCGAAGCGTCGCGATTCGCTCCAACATGTAAGATGACATTTCCAAAGCGTAGACGCCGCGATCCGGCAGCAACGGCAAGGCCAGAGCCGCAGGACCGAGATTGCCGCCGGCCGCCACGATCTCGCCCGCCGTCTGAAGAATATGCGCCAACAGCGCTGTGGTGGTTGACTTCCCGTTGGTGCCGGTGATGCCGACGAAGCGCGCCTTGGAGCCGGCGCGGCGCACCGCCTGGAACAGCAGCTCGGCGTCAGAAAAAATCGGCACCCCGGCGGTGAGCGCGCGGGAGGCGATGGGGTGCGGCGAGGGAAAGCGATGTGGGATGCCCGGCGAGAGCACCAGCGCGTCGAATTTGAATTCTCTCCCGGCAAGCGGATCGCGCACCGGCACCCCGGCCGTCGCCGCCGCGTCGCGGGTCGCTGCCGTGTCGTCCCAGGCGGTCACGTCGGCGCCCATCGCGACGAGAGCTTGCGCGGCGGGCAGGCCGTTGCGGCCGAGGCCCACCACGGCGTAGCGCCGTCCTGCGAACAGGTCTGGCGGAAAGCCGGTCATCGGATCTTCCCCATCACCGGATCTTCAGCGTGGCGAGGCCCGCCAGCGCGAGGATCATCGAGATGATCCAGAAACGGATGACGATGGTCGGCTCGGCCCAGCCCTTCTTCTCGAAATGGTGGTGCAGCGGCGCCATGAGGAACACGCGCCGGCCGGTGCGCTTGTACCAGAACACCTGGATGATGACGGAGACGGTCTCCACCACGAATAGCCCGCCGACGATCAGCAGCACGATCTCGTGCTTGGTGGCGACGGCGACGGCCCCCAGCGCGCCGCCGAGGGCGAGGCTGCCGGTGTCGCCCATGAAGACCTTCGCGGGCGGCGCGTTGTACCAGAGGAACCCGAGTCCGGCGCCCACGAGTGCCGAGAGGAACACGCATAATTCGCCGACGCCGGGGACGGGATTGAGCTGCAGGTAATCGGCGAAAATGCGGTTGCCGACGAGGTAGGCGATCAGCGCGAACACGCCGGCGGCGATGATGGTCGGCACGATCGCCAGCCCGTCGAGCCCGTCGGTGAGGTTCACCGCGTTGGAGCTGCCGAGCATCACCAGCATTCCGAACACCGGGAAGAACACGCCAAGCGGGATCAGCACTTCCTTGAGCACGGGGATCGACAGGCTGGTGCCGAGCGGGCCGCGCGTGGTGTAGGCGATGGCGGCCGAGGCGATGAGGCCGATCGCCGCCTGGGCGATCAGCTTGGTGCGGCCGGAGACGCCGCGATGGTCGCGCTTGGCGAGCTTCATGTAGTCGTCGGCGAAACCGAGCGCGCCGTAGCCCAGGGTGACGAACAGCACCGCCCACACGTAGGGGCTGCGCAGATCGGTCCAGAGCAGGGTGGAGGCGGTGAGCGCGAACAGGATCAGCACGCCGCCCATCGTCGGCGTGCCCTTCTTCTCGATGAGGTGGCGCTCCGGCCCGTCGAGGCGGATCGGCTGGCCCTGGCGCTGCATCGATTTCAGCCAGCGGATCACCATCGGGCCGAAAATGAAGCTTACCAGCAGCGCGGTGAGGCAGGCGGCACCCGAGCGGAAGGTGATGTAGCGGAACAGGTTGAACAGGAAGAACTGGTCGGCCAGCGGCCGGAACAGGTTGTAGAGCATCAGCGCGTCTCCGCGATGGTCTCGATGGCGGCGACGACGAGCTTCATCCGGCTACCCAGACTCCCCTTAATCAAGATCGCGTCGCCGGGCTCCAAGGCACCGGCGACGATGGGCGCGAGTGTCGCGGCGTCGGGGGCGTGCGCGCCCCTGATCGCCGGCGGCACGGCGTCGAACAGGCCCTTGGTCAGCGG
Source organism: Acetobacteraceae bacterium (assembly GCA_035475015.1). Lineage (GTDB taxonomy): Bacteria > Pseudomonadota > Alphaproteobacteria > Acetobacterales > Acetobacteraceae > JAFKFI01. The sequence continues at coordinate 4,360 of DATIMU010000456.1, read as the reverse complement.
ACCGCAGGCGAACAGCCGGTCGGCGGCGGCGATGACGTCCGGCGCCAGCGAGGCGTGCTCGGCCGGGCCTTCCGCGCCGAGTTCCAGCATGTCGCCCAGCACGGCGATGCGGCGCGCGGCAGGTTGCAGGCGCAATACGGCGAGGGCGGCGCGCACCGAGGCGGCGGAGGCGTTGTAGCTCTCGTCGAGCAAGGTCGCGCTGCCGCCGGGCAGGGCGAGACCGCGCCGCTCGCCCCGGCCGGCGACCGGCGTGAAACCTTCCAGGGCGCGAGCCCCCTCGCCGGGATCGGCCCCCAGCGCGGCGGCGGCGGCCAGCGCGGCGACCGCGTTGATCGCCATGTGGCGGCCCGGCGCGGGCAGGCGGAAGCGCAATTCCTGCCCGGCGATCCGCGCCGTGATGTCGGTTCCCTCGGCATCCGGTGCCGCGGCCAGCAGCTGGACATCGGCGTTCTCCGCCGCGCCGAAGGTGACGATCGGGCGCCCGGCGGCGGCGGCGCGCAGCCGGTCGAGCAGCGGCGTGTCGGCGGGGAGGATCAGGATGCCGCTGGGCTCCAGCCCCTCGGCGATGGAGCCCTTCTCGTCGGCGATCGCCTCGATGCCGCCGAGATGGCCGACATGGGCGCGCTCGATTGCCGTGATGAGAGCGACGTGCGGCCGGGCCAGGCTGGCAAGAGGAGAAATCTCGCCGGCGTGGTTCATGCCGATCTCGGCGACGCAGAACGCGGCTTTCGGCGACAGGCGCGCCAGGGTGAGCGGCACGCCCCAATGATTGTTGTAGGACGCCTCCGCGGCATGGGTGCGGCCCTGCGCGGCGAGGATAGTCCGCAACATCTCCTTGGTGGTGGTCTTGCCGACACTGCCGGTGACGGCGACCAGCCGGCCGGTGAAGCGGGCGCGGGCGAAGCGGGCGAGCGCGCGAAGGCCCTCCAGCGTGTCGCCGACCATCAGCAGCTTCGCGTCGTCGGACAGGTCCGGCAGGTGCTGGTGGACCAGGGCGCCCGCCGCGCCGCGCGCCAGGGCATCGGCGACGTAGGCGTGGCCGTCACGGTTTTCTCCGACCAGGGCGACGAACAGCTCGCCGGGCCGCACGGTGCGGGTGTCGATGGACAGGCCGCGGGCGGCGAACGGGACGCGGAGCGTGCCGCCGGTGGCGCGGATCAGGTCGCTGGGAGTCCAGAGCGGGGTCACTCGGTGGACCCCTCACCCCGGCCTTGATCCGCTTCGCGGCTCAAGCCCGCAAGGGGAGAGGGAGAAGAAGAGCCCTCTCCCCTTGCGGGAGAGGGTTGGGTGAGGGGTGCGGGGCTCCCGACTAGCCCCCGAATCACCCCGACATCATCGAACGGCACCACCACGCCCCCGATCGTCTGGCCCTGCTCGTGGCCCTTGCCGGCGACCGCGAGCACGTCGCCCGTGGCGAGGTCGCCGAGGGCGGCCTCGATCGCCCGTGCGCGATCGCCGATCTCCACCGCGCCGGGGCAGGCGGCGAGGATCGCGGCGCGGATCGTGGCGGGGTTCTCGCCGCGCGGGTTGTCGTCGGTGACGATCGCGCGGTCGGCCAGGCGGGCGGCGACCTTGCCCATCAGCGGACGCTTGCCCCGGTCGCGATCGCCGCCGGCGCCGAACACGACATGCAATCGGCCGGCGGTGTGCGGGCGCAAGGCAAGAAGCAACCGCTGCAGCGCGTCCGGCGTGTGGGCGTAGTCGACATAGGCCGCAGCACCATTCGGCAGCCGCGCCGCCAGTTCCATGCGGCCGCGAACGCCGGCCAGGCGGGGCAGCGCGTCGAGCACGCCGCTGGCGCCGGTCGCCAACGCGAGAGCCGCGGCCAGCAGCACGTTGTCGGTTTGGAAGCGGCCGGGCAGGGCGAGCAGGATGACGTGCCGGGCGCCCTCGACCTCGATCTCGATCTCCTGCCCGTCGGGACGTGGCTCGGCCCGGTGCAGGCGGATCGCCGAGCCGCTCTCGCCGACGGTGCGCAGGTCCAGCCCACGGCGGCGGGCGATCTCCGCGAGCGCGGCGAGCGTCGCGGCGTCGGCGGTGTCGCTCGCCACGGCTGGGCTGCCACGGGCCAGCAGGTCGGTGAACAGGCGCAGCTTGGCGGCGCGGTAGGCGTCGAGCGTGCCGTGATAGTCGAGATGGTCGCGCGTGAGGTTGGTGAACCCCGCCGCCGCGAGCCGCACGCCGTCCAGGCGGAACTGGTCGAGCCCGTGCGAGGAGGCCTCGATGGCGGCGTGCTCGATCCCGGCGCGCGCCAGGCGGGCGAGGGTTTCGGCGAGTGCCACCGGATCGGGCGTGGTCAGGCCGGGGCCGGCGTCGAAGCCCGGCGCGGCGAGGCCGAGCGTGCCGAGACTGGCGGCTGGCTCGCCGGCGAGCGTCCAGATCTGGCGCAGGAATTCGACCGTGCTGGTCTTGCCGTTGGTGCCGGTGACGGCGACGACGGTCGCGGGTTGGCGGCCGGCCAGGGTCGCGGCGAGCTGAGCCAGGCGGCGGCGCGGCTCGGGGTCCTCGATCAGCGGGCGCGGCGGCACGCCGGGCGGCCAGCTCGTGCCGACCGGCGCCAGCACGGCGGCGGCGCCGCGCGAGACCGCCTCGGCGATGAACGTTCGGCCGTCGCGCGCTGATCCGGGCAGCGCGGCGAACAGGAAGCCGGGGGCGACCTCGCGGCTGTCGGCGGTGATCCCCGAGACGTCAAGCTCGCCCGCGCGCAGCCAGGCGGCGGGCCGGGGGGAGCGACCGGAGGGGGCGGGGATGCCGCGGATCATGTCAGCGAGCCGCAACGGCCGGCACCGCGTGCGCACTGCCGGCCGGGGTCACTTCGAGGCGTGCCTCATGCCGCAGGTCGTGCAGGGACTTTGGGGCGGGCTGCTGCGCGGTCGGAGATTTGGGCGGATTGCCGATCATCACGGAGGAACGTCCGGCACCGGCCGGCCGGCCGGGCTGCAGCGGGATGTAGAGCGCCTGCTGGATCGCCTCCTTGTCGTCGAGGTCGGGCAGCATTCCGAGCATCGGCCCGATCCGCGCGATCACCCGGCCGGCAGCCGGGGCGGCGACCCAGCCTGCGGTCGCGTAGCCATGCGTGCTGGCGTTGGCGTGCGGCTCGTCGAGCATCGTGTAGACGGCGTAGCGCGGCGCGTTCATCGGAAAGACGCTCATGAACGCCGCAACGTTGGCGTGCTTCTTGTAGCCGTGCGCGCCGACCTTCTCCGCCGTGCCGGTCTTGCCGCCGGGATAGTAGCCCGGCACCTCGGCGCTCTTGCCGAAGCCGTCGGTGACGACCAGCCGCATCAGCTTGCGCAGCGTGTCCGAGGTGCTCTGCTGCATGATCCGCGTGCCGCGCGGCGCCGCACCCGGGGGCTCGGCGAGGATGGTCGGCTGGAACATGATCCCGCCATTGGCGATCACCGCCGTGCCGCGCACGACGTGCAGCGGCGAGACCGCGATGCCGTGGCCGAAGCCGACGGTCATCGTCGTGAGCTCCTTCCAGTTCGCCGCTGGCGGGTAGATGGGACGGCCGGCTTCCGGCAGCTCGATGCCGATGCGGTCGAACATGCCCATGCTGCGCAGCCACGCGCGCTGGCGCTCGGCGCCCACCGTCTGCGCGATATGCGCGGCGCCCAGATTGGAGGAGTAGGCGAGCACCTCGGGCAGATAGAGCCAGCGATGCTTGCCTTCGAAATCGGTGATGGTGAAGCGGCCGATATGGATCGGGCGGGAGGCGTCGAACTCGTTCCAGATGTTCACCAGGCCGGAATCGAGCGCCATCGCGGCGGTCTGCAGCTTGAACGTGCTGCCGGGCTCGTACATCCCTGTCACCGCCCGGTTGAACCGATCGTCGCCCGGCGCGGTGCCGACGTTGTTGGCGTCGTAGTCTGGCAGGCTGACCATCGCCAGCACCTCGCCCGTATGCACGTCCATCACGATGCCGCAGGCGCCGATGGCGGTGAACTCCTCCTTCGCCTTGGACAGCTCGTCGCGCATCACGGCCTGCACGCGAACGTCGATCGAGAGGTGGAGGGGGCCAGGGTCGGTGCGCAGCTGCTTGTCGAACTCGCGCTCGACGCCGGCGACGCCGTTGCCGTCGACGTCCACGCCACCGAGCACCTGGGCGGCAATGCGGCCCATCGGATAGCGGCGGCGCTCGGTCTGCTCGAAATAGACGCCGGGGATGCCGAGGGAGTTGATGCGGAGCTGCTCGCGCGGCGAGAGCTGGCGGGCGAGATAGACGAACTGCTTCTCCTCTGAGAGCCGCTTGCGCACCTCCTCCTCGTCTAGCCTCGGGAGAACCTGCTTGAGCTTCTTGGCCGCCTCCGCCGGGTCGATCATCTCGCGCGGATTGGCGTAGAGCGCCGCCGTGGGCAGC
>DATIMU010000455.1:0-2307 GCA_035475015.1 Acetobacteraceae bacterium | reverse complement strand
AGGTGCCGACGACGTGATAGGTGGTCTGGCCGTTGTGGCGGGCGAAGTCGAGCCATTGCTCGTCGGTCTGCACCGCGTCGCCGGGGTTCATCTCGAAGGCGCGGTACTTGTCCATCGCCGCGTTGCTCACGATGCGCCGCGCGATCTTCATGCCGTCCACCACCACGCGCTGGTCGAGCGGGTCGGCGAGGTAATTCGGCCGGATGCACGGTGCCGCCAGCGGGTCGGGCGAGCGGAGATGGATCGAGCCCTGCGACTCAGGGCGACACTGATAGGTCGTCACCGTCATGCCGGGCTCGCGCTCCAGCACGCGGTTGGCGGCGTTGCCGTAGCTGGCGTGCGCGAAGTGGAACTGCACGTCGGGCTCTTCCAATTCGGGGCGTGTCTTGATGAAGCCGTAGGCGATGCCGGCGGTGTAGGTGAGGATGCCGCGTCCCGACATGAAATAGCGGGCGATCTCGCGCGCGAAGCCGATGCCGCGCGTCTGCTCGTTGAGCGTGATCGGCAGTTTGACGCGCCAGTTCATGCGCGGCGCGTAGTGGTCGCGGTAATTCTCGCCGACGCCGGGCAGCTCGTGCTTCACCTCGACGCCGAACGAGCGCAACAGCTCGGGCTGGCCGATGCCGGAAATCTCCAGCACATGCGGCGACTGCACTGCGCCGGCGCACAGCACGACCTCGCCCCGGCAGCGCGCCTCACGCTTCACCCCGTTCTGCACGAAGCCGACGCCCACGCATCGCTTGCCGTCGAGCAGGACCCCGGTGCATTGCGCGTTGGTCTCGATCGTGAGGTTGGGTCGGCCGCGCGCCGGGTCGAGGAAGGCGCGCGCCGTCGACCACCGGCGGCCGTTCTTCTGCGTCACCTGGAAGTAGCCGAAGCCCGCCTGGTGGCCGTTGTTGTAGTCGGGGTTGCGCTGGAAACCCTCGCCCACGGCGGCGGCGATGAAGGCGTCGCAGATCTCGTGATTCTCGCGCATTTCCGCGACATTCAGCGTCCCGTCATAACCGCGCGCCGGATCGCTGTTGTTGCGCTCGTAATGTTCGGATTTCCTGAAGTAGGGCAGCACGCCCTCATACGACCAGCCGCGATTGCCGAACTGCGCCCAGGTGTTGTAGTCGAGCGGGTTGCCGCGCACGTAGAGCATCCCGTTGATCGAGCTCGACCCGCCGAGCGTCTTGCCGCGCGGCACCGGGATGGTGCGGCCGTGGCAGTTGGGCTCCGGCTCGGTGTTGAACATCCAGTTATATTTCGGGTTCACCATGAGCTTGGAGAAGCCGACCGGGATGGGTATCCAGAAGCTGTCGTCCTTGCCGCCGGCCTCCAGCAGCAGCACGCGCTTGGTCGCGTCCTCGCTCAGCCGGCTGGCCATCACGCAGCCCGCCGAGCCGGCGCCCACCACGATGTAGTCGTATTCGGACATGCCCGATCCCTCCCGTTGCCGGGAGGCTACCGCCAAGGTGCGCGCGCCGGAAGTCCTACCAGGCTTGCTCGAGCAGGGTTTTGACCGTCGCCGGCCCGTCGATCTTGCGCGGGTTGGTGGGCAGCCAGCGGTCGTGCATGGATTGCGCGGCGATGCGGTCGAATTGTTCCTCCTTGACCCCGACGTCGCGCAGCCGGGTCGGCAGGCCGAGCCCGGCGATCAGCGCCCCCACCACGTCGCCGGCGCGGCCGCCGGGCTGGCCCAGCGCCTCGCTCACCCAGGCCTGGCGTTCGGCGTTGACGCTCTCGTTGAAGCGCAAGACGTGCGGCAGCATGATGCAGGAGGTGTAGCCGTGCGGCACGCCGGCGGTGCCGCCGAGCACATGGCCGATGCCGTGGCTCGCGCCCATCGGCACCCCCGCGCCGACGCCCGCCATCGACAGCCATGCGCCGGTCTGGCAGTCGAGCCGCGCGTCGAGATCGCCCGGATTCGCCTTCACGCCGCGGAGGCCGCGCCCGAGCAGGCGCAGCGCGTGCATCGCCGAGGCGTCGGCGTAGGGCGCGCTGGCGGCGGAGCACAGCGCCTCGGTGGCGTGATCGACAGCGCGGATGCCTGTCGAGAGGAACAGCCATTCGGGGGTGTGGACCGTGACCGCCGGGTCGAGGATCACCGTGCGGGGAATGAGCTGCGGATGCAGGTAGCTTTCCTTGACCATGCGCTCGGTGTCGGTGCAGCCGGCGAAGGCGGAAAACTCGCCGGCGGAGAGCGTCGTCGGGACGGTGACGCCGCGCACCGAGGGCGCCTTGGTCGGCGGCCGGTGGCCGCTGCCGTCGGGCGCGGTTTTCGCGGCGAACGCGCCGAGTTCTTCCACCGTGGTCACGCCGTTG
>DATIMU010000454.1:0-7665 GCA_035475015.1 Acetobacteraceae bacterium | reverse complement strand
GCACCGCGAGGGTGAGGCAGGAGACCACCCGCCGGCCGTCGAGATGGACTGTGCAGGCGCCGCAGGAGCCGCGGTCGCAGCCCTTCTTGGTCCCGGTCAGCCCGGCCTGCTCGCGCAGCGCGTCGAGCAGCGAGGTGCGCGGCTCGACCGCGAGCGAGACGCGCCGCCCGTTCACCTGCAACGTGATGTCTTGCATCTCCGGGGTGCGGACAGGCGGCGGGATGGCGGCGGGCGCGTCCGGGGCAGGGGGCGCGGCCCGTCCGGCGAGAGGGATGGTCGCAAGCCCGGCGGCCGTGCCGCCCAGAATGCCGCGCCGGCTCAGACCCTGCATGGCCATCGCTCACTCCCCGTCCTGACACTTGCACGGAAATTGGCGCGGGAACGCCAGTTTCACCTCACGAGCGCGTGCGATCGGGCCAGCGCGGCGGGGTCGTCACAATTTGTCATGTTGGCGCCGGCGGGCGCAGACTTGGCGCCGGGACAAGGGGAGAGCTCGCCTTGAAAATCGGCGCGGTCATGTTCTTCACCGAGTATTCGATGCGGCCGGACGCGCTCGCGCGGGCACTGGAGGAGCGCGGCTTCGAATCGCTCTGGGTGCCGGAGCACTCCCACATCCCGCTGTCCCGGCTTTCGGAGTACCCCAGCGGCGGAGCCCTGATCCGGCCCTATTACGACATCATGGACCCGTTCCTGGTGCTCAACGCGGCCGCGACGGCGACCAAGACGCTGAAGATCGGCACCGGCGTCTGCCTGGTGAACCAGCGCGACCCGATCCATCTCGCCAAGGCGGTGTCGACGATCGACCAGCTCTCCGACGGCCGCTTCCTGTTCGGCGTAGGCAATGGCTGGAACCAGGACGAGATGGAGGACCACGGCACCGTCTTCGCCTCGCGCCACAAGCTGGTACGCGAGCGGGTCGAGGCGATGAAGCGCATCTGGACCGAGGACGAGCCCGAATATCACGGGGAGCTGGTCAACTTCCCCAAGATGAACCAATGGCCGAAGCCCAGGCAGAAGCCCTACCCGCCGATCATCGTGGGCGGTGCCTACCCGTACGCGGCGCGTCGGGCGATCCGCTACGGGGACGGCTGGATTCCGCGCGCCGACCGGCTGGAAAAGGACGGCGTGGGGGTCGTCATCGACCGCTTCCGCGCGATGGCCGCGGAGGCGGGGCGCGATCCGGCTTCCCTGCCGATCTCGATCTTCCGCGTCCCGGAGGAGATCGACCGGCTGCGCTTCTGCCGGAGCATCGGCGTCGACCGGATCGTCTTCAGCCTGCCCGCCGAGAAGCGGGACGGGATCATGCCGATCCTCGATCGGTGGGCGGCGCTGCGGCGGCAACTGGACACGTAGCGCGCGGCCGGGCGCCTATTTCGCGGGCCGGCCCGGTCGTCCTATGGTCTGCGGGAAGGATCGGGAGGACCGTCGTGAAAGCACTGACCGAGGATGCCGTCCGCCACTACCGGACGATGGGCTACATCGCGCGGCTGCCGGCCATCGGCGCCGCCGAGGCGGGCGCGGTGCGGGACCGGCTGGAAGCGTTCGAGGACGGCGCCGGCGGCCTCGCCGGGCCGCTGCGCCAGAAATCCCACCTGCTGTTCCCCTGGCTCAACGATCTGGTGCGCCATCCCGGCATCCTGGACCCGGTGGAAGATCTCGTCGGGCCGGACATCCTCTGCTGGGGCTCGACCTTCTTCATCAAGAACGCCCGGGACCCGGGCTTCGTCTCGTGGCACCAGGATTCGACCTATTGGGGGCTGGAGCCGCCCGACGTGGTCACCGCCTGGGTCGCGTTGTCGCCCAGCAAGGCGTTCAACGGCGCGATGCGGGTGATCCCCGGCACGCACGCGATGGAACAGGTGCCGCACCGCGACACCTTCGCGGCGGATAATCTGCTGAGCCGCGGCCAGGAGGTGATGGTCGAGGTGGACGAACGCCAGGCCGTGATGCTGGAACTCGAACCGGGCGACATCTCGCTGCACCACGTCCGGCTGATCCACGGCTCCGACCCGAACCCGTCCGACCAGCGCCGGATCGGCTTTGCCATCCGCTACATCCCGACGCATGTCCGCCAGGTCGCCGGCCAGCACGACAGCGCGACCCTGGTGCGCGGGGTGGACCGCTTCGGCAATTTCGACCCCGAGCCGACGCCCGAATCCGACATGGCCGAGGAAGCCGTCGCCTACCACGCCCACATCACCGGCCAGCACGCCAAGATATTGATGCGCGGGACGGACCGGACGATGCGGGCCTGACGGCGCTCCGCACGGCGCGGCGGCCATTCATCCTCGTCATCGCGAGCCGGCGCAGCCGGCGTGGCGATCCATCGCGCCGACGGGCGGGCGGACTCCCGCTGGTGGGCGCGATGGATGGCCGCGCTCCGCTCGCAATGACGTTTGGCTGGTCTAGGCGTCCGGGTGCGTCACGCCGGGATCGGCGCCGGGGTCTTGGCCGCCCGCCGCCGTTGCCAGCCTGCCGAGGTAATGCGTCCAGCCCCTGCCGTGGCCGGCGGCCTGTCTTGCATTCGGCAGACCGCTATGGGTCATCCGCAGCAAGGTGCCGCCGTCCCGGTCGATCAGGTCGATCTCGACCAGGCCCGATCCCGGGGGCACCTCCTCGTCGCCATCCCAGCCGAAGCTATAGGCGAGCCGGTGAACCGGCACGACCTCGCGGAACGCTCCGCGCGCCACGCGCCCGCTGATGCCCTTGACCAGATAGAGCCCGCCCGGATGCGCCTCGGTTGCCGCCTCGGTGCCCATCCAGCTCAGGATCTTTTCGGGATCGGTCATGAAGGCGAAGACGGTGGCGGGCGCGGCGGCGATTTGGGTCTCGCGCCGGACCACGAGCGATTCCGTCATCGGGCGTCTCCTTGATTACGGCTGCGTGATTGGCAGCGTCAGAGCGGGGCCTCGCGGACATAACTCGTGGCAAGGGAGCTGCGTCAACCTCATGATCGGTCCATGCAGCTCTCTTCGACGCTCTCCTGGCTTGTCGATGCGGCCAGCGAGATGCCGGGGCCCGATCGGCTGCTGGCGGAGATCGGCGCGCGTCTGCTGGCGGATGGCCTGCCGCTCGCGGGCGGCGCCCTGACGCTAGCCGTGCCGCACCCGCTCATCGCTCGGCGCACTTGGCTCTGGCGGGCTGATAGCGGAGAGGTGATCGAGGCCTTGGGGTTCGTCGCGGGCGGGCTCGTGGCCGTGGCAGCGGCGAGCCAGCCCGGGGATGCCGGCCGGCGCTGGCTCGCCGGGCTCACGGGCGGCGTCGTGCATCAGGATGCCGTCGGAGCGGGAGCGGCCGGACGCTCGCTCGGCTGGATCGGGCCGCGCCCGTTCACGCCCGGCGAGGCCGATGAGTTGCGCCAGGTCGCGCGCTTCGCCGCGGCACCCCTCGCCGTTCTCGCGGCGCGCGCCACACTGACGGCGGCTCTCGAAGCCTATCTCGGCCGGCGCAGCGCGGCGCGGGTGCTGGCGGGGCCTTTGCGGCGCGGTATCGGCGAGACCATCCAGGCGGCACTGCTCTATGCCGATCTGCGCGGCTTCACGGCGCTGTCCGAGAGCCATCCTCCCGCGGCGGTCATCGCGGCTCTCGATACCTGGTTCGACCGTATCGCCGGCGCGGTCCATGCCTTTGGCGGCGAAGTGCTGAAATTCATCGGCGACGGCGTGCTGGCGATCTTTCCGGTTGTCGACGGGGCATCCGGTGACGCTTGCGACGCCGCCCTGCGCGCGGTCTCCGCCGCGCGGGCCGGCATGGCGCATCTCGACGGGGCGCGACAGCAGCAGGGGCTGCCGCCCCTGCCCTTCGGCGTCGCCCTGCATCTCGGCGAGATACTATGGGGCAATATCGGTGCGGCCGACCGGCTGGATTTCACGGCGATCGGCCCCGCCGTCAATCTGGTCAGCCGGTTGGAAGGGTTATGCCGGCCGCTCGACAAGCCCGTTCTCGTCTCGGGCGCACTCGCCGCCGAGACCGGGGTGAAGCTGACCTCGCTCGGGCTGCACGAGTTGCGCGGTATCGAAACTCCGTGCGCGGTGTTCACCGTGCCGGGGATGTGAGCGGGCGGCCGGCTCGGTTTAGGCCCGGTTCGGTTCAGGCGAGGACCAGGGCCGCTCGCTCATGCCGCGCGGGCGCCATGACCAGTTCCGCGAACAGGACACCGTGCGCCGGCAGGATCGCGGTCTGGCCGGTGATCTCGGGGGCGAAGCCGCTCGCGCCGGCAATCCGCTCGATGGCGAAGTCCGCGAGGTCGACCGGGGCGGCCGAGGCCGAGAGATTGAAAAGCGCGAGGATACGATCGCCCTCGTGCTCGCGGACGAAGCCGACCAGTGGCTCAGGCAAGTCGAGCGGGCGGAGCGTGCCGTGCGCCAGCGCCGGCGTTTCGCGCCGCCACGCGAGGAAGCGGCGGAAGGCGTGCAGCAGCGAATCCGGATCGGCTTCCTGGGCGGACACCGCCAGCGCCTGATGCTTCGGCGGCACCGGCAGCCAGGGTGTGGCGCCGGCGGTGAAGCCGGCGTGGGGCCGCCACGCATTCCAAGGCATCGGCGTGCGGCTGCCGTCGCGGCCGCGGAACTCCGGCCAGTAGGCGATGCCGAACGGGTCTTGCAGGTCCTCGGGCGCCAGCTCCGCCTCGGGCAGTCCGAGCTCCTCGCCCTGATACAGGCTGACGCTGCCGCGTAGCGAGAGCAGCAAGGCCATGAGCTGCCGGGCGAAGGCCGGGTCGGGCGGGCCACTCTCCCCGTGGGGCCGCCACCGGCTGACGGCGCGCTCCACGTCGTGATTGCTGAAGGACCAGCAAGCCCAGCCGTCCTCTCCGGCATCGGCGACGTCGCGGAGCAATTGGCGCACCGTCGGCAGGTCGAACCCGCCACGCAGCGGCCGCAGCGTGTAGGCCATGTGCAGCCGGTCAGCGCCCTCGGTGTAGCGCATCACCCGCTCGAACGCGCCGGGCTGGCTCGACACCTCGCCCAATGTGACGGCGCCGGGATAGCGGTCCGTCAGGTCGCGGATGCGGTTCAGCACCTCCAGGATCTCGGGTTGCAGCATGTCGTGGACGTGGTGCTGCAGGCCGAACAGCTTGACGGGAACCTCGCCGCGCGCCGGCGCCGCCGGGTTCGGGCGGAGCCGCCGGTCGTGCAGCAGGAAGTCGAGCGCGTCGAGGCGGAACCCGTCCACCCCGCGCTCCAGCCAGAATTCTCCGGTCGCCAGCACGGCCTCGACGACCGCCGGGTTGTGCAGGTTGAGCGCCGGCTGGCCGGTGAGGAAATGATGGAGAAAAAACTGCCGACGGCGCGGCTCCCAGGTCCAGGCGGGGCCGCCGAACACCGAGAGCCAGTTGTTGGGCGCGGTGCCGTCCGGCGCCGGATCGGCCCACACGTACCAGTCGGCGCGCTCGTTGATGCGGCTCGACCGACTCTCCAGGAACCACGGATGACGGTCGGAGCTATGGCTCCACACCTGGTCGATCAACACCTTCAGCCCGAGCGCGTGGGCCCGGGCGAGCAGCGCGTCGAAGTCCGCCAGCGTGCCGAAGCGCGGATCGACGGCGGTGTAGTCCGCCACGTCGTAGCCGAAATCCGCCTGGGGCGAGGTGAAGAAGGGGCACAGCCAGATCGCGTCGACGCCCAGGCTGGCGACGTGGTCGAGGCGGGCGGTGATCCCCGGCAGATCGCCGATGCCGTCACCGTTGCTGTCGAAGAAGCTGCGGGGGTAGATCTGGTAGATCACCGCGCCCCGCCACCATTCGGCTCGAACCATGTCGGTGCCTCCTCACGATTCCGTGAGATTATACGTGGAAGAGCACAATCAACAGTAAATTCGTGGCCTCGGTGCGACTACCATATGGTGTGATCGTGACGCTTCATTCGGCTGCTTGACGCAGGGCGGCACCCGCAGCGAGGGGGCAAAGCGGCAGCGCGGCGGCGAGCAAGGCGGCAAGCAGCAGCAGATGCGGGCGCGGGCTTTGGCCACCGGACGCCGCCTCGACCGCCGCCACGCCGAAGATCAGCACCGGCGCGGCCAGCGGCAGCACCAGGAGCGGCAGCAGAACCCCGCTGCGTCGCGCGCCCAGCACCAGGGCCGCCCCGGTCGCGCCGAGCAGCGAGAGCAGCAGCGTACCGGGGAGCAACCCCGCGAGCAGGGCGGGGATCGCGCCCTCCGGCATCCGCAGCATGACCGCCAGGGGCGCTGCGGCGAGCAGCAGCGGCAATCCGGTGACCAGCCAATGCGCCGCCGCCTTGGCCGCCGCCACGGCCGGGGGTGGCAGGCCGCTCAGCAGCAGCAGATCGAGCGAGCCGTCGTCGAAATCCGCGCCGAACAGCTTCTCGAGCGGCAACAGGGCGGCAAGCAGGGCGCAGACCCAGACGATCCCGGGGGCGATCCGCCCGAGCGTCTCCGGCGCCGGGCCGATCGCCAGCGGAAACAGCGCGGCGGCGATGACGAAGAACAGGAGTGCCGCGAGGCTGTCGCTGCCGTGCCGCAGCGACAGGCGCAACTCGCGCCCGAGTACCGCCGCGAATTGCCTCATCCGAGCCGCAGCTCCCCGGCATCGGGCAGCGGCAGGGGCAGATGCGTCGCCGCGACGACGATGCCGCCGCCCGAGCGGTGCCGGCCAAGCAGGGCGCCGAACCGCGCGACGGAAGCCGTATCGAGGCCGAGCGTCGGCTCGTCCAGCAGCCATAGCGGCGCCTCGGACAGCGCTAACCGGCACAGCGCCAATCGCCGCTTCTGCCCCGCCGAGAGCATCCGCGCCGGCAGCCCCGCGAGGGGGCCCAGACCCAGCGCCTCGAGTGCCGGCCCGACCGCCGCGCCATGCGCCGCGAACGCGAGATTTTCGGCGACCGTGAGGCCCGGCTTCACCGCGTCGAGATGTCCGACATAGGCGAGCCGCCGCGCGTGCTCCGGGAAATCGGCGAGCGCGTCGTCGCCGTCCCAGCGCAGGCTGCCGGCCGCCGGCCGCACGAGGCCCGCGAGCAGCCGCAACAGCGTGGACTTGCCCGAGCCGTTCGGGCCGGCGAGCACCAGCGCGCCGCCGCGTTCAACGCGGAACGAGAGGTCGCGGAACACCAGGCGCTCGCCCCGGAACGCCGCCAGCGTCTGTGCCTCGATCACGATTGACTCTCCCCCTCCGCGGAGCACTAGGTGATGATGGAGCCCCGGTCCACAGGGAGAGTGGCGATGCCGGACGATCTGTACGAACGCGACATCCTAGTCTGGTCGGAGAAGCAGGCCGCCCTGCTGCGCCGGCTCGCGCGCGGCGAGGGGCTCAACGAAGCGTTGGACTGGGACCACGTCATCGAAGAGGTGGAGGACGTGGGGCTTTCCGAGCTGCACGCTTGCGAGAGTTTGCTCGTGCAAGCCTTGGCGCACCTGCTCAAGCTCCACGCGGAGCCGGAAGGTCCGACGGCGCATTGGACCTCGGAGACAATCGCGTTCCTCGGGACCGTCAACAGGCGCTTCGCCCCATCGATGCGGCAGAGGATCGACCTCAACGCGCTCTACCGGAGTGCCGTCCGTCAGACACGCCCGCTGATCCGAGTCGGCGGAATTCGCTTGCCCGATCTATGCCCCTTCACGCTCGACGAGCTGCTGGACGAAAATGCGGAGGTGGATAGCCTGGTCGCGAAGCTGGGCTGAGTGCACATCAAAGACGGGCGGACACGGGATCGG
>DATIMU010000453.1:0-4452 GCA_035475015.1 Acetobacteraceae bacterium | reverse complement strand
GCGCGGCGATCCGTCGTGCCCATAAGCGAGTGCCCGGCTGCGAGCGCGATGGATCGCCACGCCGGCTTCGCCGGCTCGCGATGACGATTGACAGAGACACTAACAAACTATATGTTCGCGGCATGACTTGCACGGCCCCCTCCCTCATTCCCCGCTTCGGGCTCTTTATCGAGACGGCCAAGCGGGCGATGGGCGAGGGCATCCGGGCGGGGGAGGCGGCGCTGGGGCGGGAGGCGGCGCTCGGGCCGCTCGCCGTGCTGCTGTGGAACTATCTCGCGGCCACGTTGCGCCGGTTCACCGCGCTCCATGCCCGCTTCGCCGCCGGCAAGCTGCCCTCGGCACCGCGTCGGCGCCCCGCTCCCCGGCCGGCAGCCGAGCGCGCCACCGCCGGGCCGGGGCCGGAACGCCGGCCACCCGCGATGCCGCGCGGGCCAGTGCTGCTGACGCTGTTCCGGGTGACGCTCTGCGATCAGATGCGGGCGCTGCTCGATGATCCCGAGATGCAGGCGCTGCTCGGGGCTGCGCCACAGGCCGGGCGGCTGCTGCGGCCCTTGTGGCGCAAGCTCTCCGTCGATCCGCTGCCTGAGGTGCTGCGGCTGCCGCGGCGGCCGAGGCCGCCCCGGCCGGCGGTGCTGAGGACGGCGCCGGACCTGCGTCTCGTCGTGTTGCCCGACGGGACCACGGCCTGTGAGCCGACGCCTTGCTTTCCTCCCTGGGGCCGCCCGCCGCGGGCCTACGCGGCCGAGCCGCCGGCACTAATTCCCGTCTTGCCCGCCCGGCCGCCCCCGCGCGACGCGCCGCGACCGCCCGAGCCGGCTCGCCCACCGCGCGACTACTCGCGGATCGGCGCGATCCTCATGCGATGAGGCCGGCGGCGCGGCGGCCGTCAACATTCCACGTTCATAACTAAACGTCATCGCGAGCCGGCGCCGCCGAGCGTGGCGATCCATCGTGCCCATGGGCGGGTGCTCGCTCGCGGGCGCGATGGATTGCCGCGCTGCGCTCGCAATGACGGTGTTGCGGATCGTCCGCGCGGACGGTGTTGGGGATCGTCCGCATGGACGTGTTGGGGATCGTCCGCGTGGCGACGGCCGCGCTGTGCGCGACGGAATGATCTTCCGCCGTCATGGTGCCGGACGGTTTTGGGTTGCCATCATGGTCTAGCCTGAGCATCATGGAAGGCATGGACAGGATCAAAGCGACCCGTCCCGACGAAAATCGTCGCGTCTCGACATTTTCCCGGGACTTTGGTGCGGCAATCCGGAACGTTCCGGGTCCAATCGAACAAGAATACTGTGGTTCGATTGTCCCGCCCATGAGACCGATCGGCGATACTGGCTTCGGTGGTTCGATGACTATACGAGACGTTCTCGGCGTCTCGTTGGTCACCGGCCACCGGGCATGAGGGGCATTCGTTCGGGGCTGCTGGCGGCGTTCGTCGCGCTGGTGGCGGTTCCCGCGGCGCACGCCGAGGATGCCTCGCTCGGGCAGGATTGGTCCGAGACCGGCATTGCCTCGTACTACGGCAAGTTCTGGCAGGGCCGGCGCACCGCGAGCGGCGAGCGCTTCGACAATGGCGCGCTCACCGCCGCTCATCCCTGGCTGCCCTTCGGCACCCGCGTTCGGGTGTTCGCGGAGGAGACCGGGCGCGAGGTGGTGGTGACGATCACCGATCGCATCGGCACGGCCCGCCGGGTGATCGACCTGTCGCAGCACGCCGCCAAGCTGCTCGGCATCATTCGCCAGGGCACCGCCGAGGTGACGCTGCAGCCCGAGTAATATTTTGCTGGGCCGGCCCGGGTTAACCTCCTGGCAGGCCGATTAGGACATGCATCCCAGAGCGCGGCCCGGCAGTATCGGCCCCGGACGGCAGGAGGGAGCGACATGCGGCAGGATGCTCAGGGACTGACGATCACGGTCGCGTCGGAGCAGGCCGCCGCCGCCTTCGGCGATGTGGTCGCCGGCTATCTCACCTATCGCGCCGACCTGCCGCAGCGCATGGCCCGACTGCTGGAGGCGGACCCGGAGTTCGGGCTGGCGCATTGCCTCAGGGGCTATTTCGCCATGCTCGCCTTCCACGCCGGCAAGCGCGGCGCGGCGGAGGAGGCGGCGGCGGCGGCGGAGCGGCTGAGCGTGCGGGCCAGCGGGCGGGAGCGGGCGCATGTCGCGGCGCTGCGGCACTGGATCGCCGGCGAGGTGGGCCGCGCCATCGCCGTGTGGGACGAGATCCTGGTCGAGCATCCGCGCGACGTGATCGCGTTTCGCCTGGCGCATTTCCTCAATTTCTGGGCTGGTCGGCCGGCGGCGATGCTGGCCTCGGTGGAGCAGGTGTCGCCGCATTGGAGCGAGGCGGTGCCCGGCTACGTCTCCCTGCTCGCCTGCCGCTGCTTCGCCAGCGAGGAGTGCGGCCTCTATCTGCCGGCCGAGGAGGCGGGGCGCGAGGCGATCGCGCGCGACCCGGCCGATCTCTGGGCGGCGCATGGCGTCGCGCATGTCATGGAGATGCAGGGCCGCCGGGCGGAGGGGATCGCCTGGATCGCCTCGCTCGCCGAGAACTGGGACGGGGCGACCAACTTGATGCACCATCTCTGGTGGCACGCCGCGATGTTCCACATGGAGCGGCGGGAGTTCGAGACGGTGCTCGAGCTCTACGACCGGCGGTTCCGCGACCTTGCATCGCCGCTCACCCAGGCGGTGCCGGACCTCTACATCGACATGCAGAACGCCGCCTCCATGCTGTTCCGGCTGCAGCGCCACGGCGTCGATGTCGGCGACCGCTGGGTGGAGCTGGCCGACAAGGCGGAGGCGCGGATCGGCGATACGCTGTCCGGCTTCACCCTGCCGCACTGGATGATGGCGCTCGCCGCGACCGGACGGGAGGATGCCGCCTCGCGGATGCTGGGCGCGGCGCGGCAGGCGCCGGACGAGGCGGTGCGGCGCCTGGCCGCGCCGATCTGCGAGGCGGTGCTCGCCCATGCGCGTGGCGAGCACGCCCGCGCACTCGCCGCCATGCGCCCGGTGCTCGGCGAGATGCATCGTCTCGGCGGCAGCCACGCGCAGCAGGATGTGTTCGAGCAGCTGTTCTTCGACGCGGCGGTCAAGGCCGGAGCGGCACCGGACGTGAACCTGCTGCTCGAGCGGGTCGCCGGCCGCCATCCCGTCCCGCCGCATCGGCGAATCGGCTACGCGGCCGCGGCGGCCGGTTGGGCATAGCGGCCGGATGCCCGACCCCGGCCACTCCATCCTGCGGGGCGGGTACGGCCGCAGCGTGCTGGCGGCGATCTATGGCGCGTGCGCCATCTTTTTTCTCGGCGATATCAGCGTCGACCAGACGTTGGCGATCGGGGTGGTCTACATCCCGCTGGTCGCCACCTCGGTGTTCTATCGCGACCCGCGGAGCATCTGGTGGCTGGCGGGGATCGCCACGGCGCTGGTCGGGGTCGGCCTGTTCCTGCCCGTGGTCAGCGAGAACGTGGCGGAGGCGATCGCCAACCGGGTGCTCTCGATCGCCGCCATCTGGATCGTCGCCGCCCTGATGCGCCACGAGCGGAACGTGGCCGAGCAACTCGCCGAGCAGACAAGGCGGGCGGAGCTGGCGGACCAGGCGAAGGCGCGCCTGCTCGGCAACCTCAGTCACGAGCTCAAGACGCCGCTCAACGCCATTCTCGGCTTCTCGGAGCTGATGCTGGCCGATTGCCGGGCGGATCAGGTGCAGCCTCTCGGCTACATCAAGGCCGGTGGCCGCCGGCTGCTCGGCACGTTCGAGAACCTGATCGACCTCACACAGCTCGACGACCGGGTGTTGCAGGCGGGCGCGGTCGATCTCGCCCCGCTGCTGGGCGACGCGGTGCGGACGATGCGCGTGGCGGCCGCGGAGCAGCGAGTTTCGGTCATGTTGGCGCGCGACCGCGGGAACCTGCCCGCCGCGCTGGGCGATGCCTGGGCGGTGCGGCGGATCGTCGAGAACCTGCTGGGCAACGCGATCAAATTCAGCAACCCCGACGGCGTGGTGGAGATCACCGTCGAGCCGAGCCGCAACCTCGTCGCGATCATCGTGCGCGACCAGGGGCGGGGCATCGCGCCGGACGTGCTGCTTCGCCTGGGCGAGCCGTTCTTCCAGGGCGAGGCCGGCACGGCGCGCCATTTCGAGGGCATGGGCACCGGCCTCGCGCTGAGCCTGCGGCTGGCGACGGCGATGCATGGCAGGCTGGTGTTCGACAGCAGCACCGGCGGGGGCACCTGCGCGCGGCTGGTGCTGCCAATCGCCCGCGCGGCGGCCGACGGATCGGACCCGGTCGGCGCCGTCCTGGGCGAGCTCAGGCGCTCGACCGGAGCCAATCCGCCTGACGCGGGCGGTCGGGAGAATGACGTATAGATCCTGAAAGGGGGGAGGAATTATAATGCCGGAACCGGCGACTTGGTGGAAAGGGCCAGCGGGAAACTCAGGGCGGC